>JBIIHY010000254.1:0-5001 GCA_044235305.1 Bdellovibrionota bacterium | reverse complement strand
GTTACGAGGAGTTTTTAGCGACGTACTGCACAGAGCAAAAAGGGCTTGAGTTTCTAAGCGGTAAGAAAGGTGCCACCGAGCGCGAGAAGTTCATCGTGCGCATGATGGGGTATGACCGGCTTGAAAAGTTACAGGAGTTGCTGCGTTCAGACCGCAAAGAGAAGCGAGTAGTTGTAAGCGCTGTAGAGGCAAGCTTAGGAACACGCGAAGAGCTTGAGCAACGTCTAGCAGCCGAGCAGGAAGAGTTATTTCAGGTCCGCCAAAAGCACGATGAAGCAAGTAAGGTCTTGCAGAGAGCAGAGGGAGACTTCTCTACGCTACGCGCCAAGATGACCAAGCTTGAAGATCTACGCAGTAAAGTCACCCGCGAGCGCGAGGCGATACAGACGCTCGGAGTGCGTCTTGAAGAGCGTGAGAGACGGATGCGCTCACTTGCAGAGAACAAGGGACGCGCAGAGACTGAGTTGCAGCAAGCTTTAAAGGGTTTGGTTGTGAGCGGGGCGACGCTCGAGGAGTCTGTAGCGGCACTAAAGGGCAGACTTGCGGCCGATAAAGAGAAAGTGGCGGCAGCGCTTGAAGCGAAACGGGTTGCGGAAGGTTCGTGGCGGGAAGGGGTTGTGCAGCTACAAGCTGAAAAAGAGGCGGTCGAACGACAGCTTAAAACACTTATCGCAAAGTCTTCGAAAATTGGTGAGCTAAAGGCAGGTAGTGACTGTCCTACCTGCGGTCAGGAGTTGGGTGAGTCGTTTGAGGGAGTAAAGAAACATTTTACCCTTGAGCAGCGGGCACTTCAGAAGCGGATAAAAGAGTTAGAGGGTCAGGTAGCCACGCGATCTGAGATTCCGGCCGAGTTCGCTGCAATGGATGCTCAGCGACGTGAACACGAGCACGCCATCGCTCACACAGAGGCTAAGCTACAGGAGCTTCAGGTTTGTGTTCAGTTAGAGGGGAAGCTTGCGGAGTTAGAAAAAGAGCAATCAACGCTGGTAGGTGATGTGAACGCGCTCAAGGAGAACCTCCTGAGAGCACAGGAGCGCCTCTCGCAGATACCGTTCTCAGACGATGAGTATGCCAAAGAGAAGGGGGCGCACGATGCTGCGCAGCGGTTGGTTGAGGTGTCACGGCTGCAGCGAGTGCGGCTTGAGGGTGAAGTAAATACGAAGGAAGCGCTAGTAAAGCGCTCGCAGGATGAATTAGAGCGGTACGATGAACGGCGAATTGAGTTAGATCGCTCGCGTCGAGAAGTTCGTATTCTTGATGAATGTGACCGGATCGTCTCTGATTTTAGGCGATCAGTAAATACTTCGATACGGCCGCGAATGGCGGAACTTGCGAGTGAGTATTTAGCTGACCTCACCGATGGTCGCTACACCGCTGTGGAGCTTGAAGAAGATTTTACACCCACCGTCCTTGATGAAGGAGAGGCCAAGGGAGTTATCAGTGGCGGCGAAGAGGATATTCTAAATCTCTGCATGCGTATCTCACTCTCTCACATGTTAGCCGAAAGGGCGGGGCAGCACTTCTCGCTCCTTATGCTTGATGAGGTCTTTGGCTCGCTTGATGATGTGAGACGCGGGAACGTGTTGGCGCTTCTTGAGAAGCTTCGCAAGAGATTCGAGCAGATCATTATCATCACGCACCTCGATGATATTAAGGATGGTGTTCAGCACCTAATTCATGTTGAGTACGATGAGGCGCAAGGCTCGTCAGTGGTGCATGCTGCACGTGATACCTTGTCATTCGTAGGGGATGATGTGGTAAACGTATAGTATGACAAGTGAGACAATCTTTTCCAAAATTATCCGCCGAGAGATCCCTGCTACTATCGTGTATGAGACCGAGAACGTCTTGGCCTTCCGCGATATTCAGCCTGTAGCGCCAAGTCACATTCTCGTTATCCCCAAAAAGCCGCTCGTGAGCGTTGCTCATGCTGGCGTAGAGGATAAAGAGCTTCTTGGCGAGCTACTACTTGCTGCGGCAGAAGTTGCGCGGCAGGAAGGATTAGAGGAAGGCGGATACCGCATCGTTGCAAATACTGGCTCAAATGGCGGGCAAACCGTTTTTCATCTTCACCTGCACGTCATCGGTGGTCGCTCATGTAGCTGGCCGCCAGGCTGACCCTAGGGACTATACGGACCGCGGACCTTCCAGGTCCGCTAAAATATTTCGTTCGCCGCCGAAGCCTCATCGTTTACAGGAAAACGCGACAAGGAGGGGGTGCTTGCGTCCGTCGCAGTACACTCGTGCGGCACCGTTCGGCGCTTCCGCTGGTTAGCCGCTGAGAGAGGGTTTTTTCGAGTAGCCTGAGTAAAGGATTAAAGGCACAGATGCGAATTGTCTGCCAACTATTTCATCTCACCTGAGAGAAGCAAGGCTACGGAGGACGAGGCAACTTCGTTGGAGACACCGAAAAAATCTTCAACGTATCTCAGACTTCGGCGAGCGTTCGACTGAGCTCACGCCTCCGGCTTTTTCGGCGTATGCACCTCGTTTCGCCTAAACTCTCACAATGCTCACGACGGAACCTTTTTCACTACCCTGCTAGGTCACGGAGGATCGCTTCAACTTTACAAGGGTCTACGGGCTTGGTGAGATGTTCATCAAACCCTGCCTCTTGGGCCAGCGCGACGTCGTGCTCCGCGCCCCATCCGGTAACAGCGATTAGGCGGGGCCTCGGGGAGAGCTCCTGCACACGCAGTTGTCGGGCTACCTCATATCCGGTCATCCCCGGCATGCCGATATCCAGAAATATAAGCTCAGGGTGGAACTCCCTGACTGCTTTCAGGGCATCAGCTCCGTTAAAAGCTGTAAAGGTCTCTTGTCCAAGCAATCGGAGCAGGTCCTCCAGGCTCTCAGCGACATCAACCTTATCATCAACGATCAATACGCGGTGGGGTAACCTGTTTGAGGTGTGGGATTCTCTTGGGGGGGGAGCCTGAGACGGCGCGGTAGTGACGTAAGGAAGGGTCACTACAAAAGTGCTCCCCCTGCCGAGACCCGGGCTTGTCGCCTCTACGGTGCCGTTATGCATCTCAGTCAAACGTTTCGCCAGCGCGAGTCCGATTCCAAGCCCCCCTTGCGAGCGGCCCAGTAAGGGATTAACTTGAGAAAACATATCAAAGATTTTTGTCAACGAGTCAGGCGAAAGCCCGATACCTGTGTCCTGTATCTCGATCCGAACAGATCCATCCGTGCACTGCGCTCTCAGAGCGATAGCCCCCCCATTAGGGGTGTATTTCGCCGCGTTTGTGAGGAGGTTGCTTAGTACCTGCGCGATGCGGGTCGGATCAGCCTCAAGCGTTACTGTCTGCTGCGGAAGCGTAGTTGTTAGCATATGGTGCCCAGCCTCGATCAGCGGTTTACTCGCCTCGATCGCGTTGTCTACTACGGTATTGAGCGAAACGTGCTCTTTGCGTAGGTTCAGCCTCCCCCGGGAGATTCGCGAGATATCGAGGAGATCGTCTATAAGGTGGACCATATGACGTACTTGTCTCTCCATCATCTCAAGGGTGCGTGCCGTATCTTCCTTTGAGGTCGACAGGCGAAGGATCTGCAAGCCGGTTCGAATGGGAGCAAGGGGATTTCTCAGCTCATGCGCTAAGGTTGCCAAGAATTCGTTTTTTGATTTAGCTTCATCACGAAGCATGTCCACAAGGCTCTGCCGCTCATTCAGAAGGTCCCGCACCTGATATTGATTTCGACGGGCGAGGAGCGCGGACCGTAGTAAACTCATGAGCACTCCCTTTCGAACAGGTCGCTCAATAAGAGCTATGCCTGAAGGAAAATATTCAGGGAGGAGGTCTTCGGGCCTCGGCTCGTTGGTAATTATGATTGCTGGGATACTCGACCATGTAGGTTGTTCCTGGAGCGTTGTGAGAAAACGGGAATTCTGGTCCCAAATTTCCGAGGCCTCAGTCATGATGATTGCCGCCGCCCCCTGCTTGATCCTATCGCAGAGCTCCGCCAGATCCCCACAAGCGGCCCCCTCAACGCCAATACTGTGTATTAGTGATAACGTTTCTGCGACATCACGGGAAGTTCTCACGAGGAGCAGCACCCGCTCCTCTAGTTCTTTTGTCGGCATTTTCGACACCTTTACTACTGTCGGATGAAATCTTCACAGAGGCTCGAGTCGACTGTGGCCACGTCGTCACAAAGCGCTTCTATCGGCATCTGTCGAAGCCCAGTGATAGGTTCCCCTACCTCAATCCCATTCTCTGTGATTATGAGTTGCCTCATCGTGTTTTCATGGGGTCCCGTCCGGTTCTTGAATGTGGTAACCGCTCGCAATAACTCTCCTCCCGCCTCAAAATATCGAAACAGAAGCACAGAATCAGCCAGATAGCTCACATTAAAGTCAGGGCTAGAGCCACGCAGGACCCCGTGTTGTGCCACCACCATGATCGTGATGACATCCCTCTGATTCAGATACGATACAAGCTCATGCAGATGGGTAGAAAGGAACCGCTCCTCTGGCATAGAGTTGAGGTAACCATTCAAGCTATCAATCACTATAATCGACGCTCCCCGATCAACAGCGATCCGAACTGACTCAGCAAACGCCCCGGGGGTGAGCTCCGCGGGATTGATCTGACGAGCCATCAGGCGACCATCCTCAAGATACGGTCGCAGAGCTCCCGGACTCTTCAGGATCAACTTCTCAGAGCGCTCAATGAAGGTTGCTAGCACCTCATCAAAGGTATAAACAGCTGCCTTGAATCCCTGCCGCAGAGCGGTCCCAACAAATTGCATTGCGACGGTGGACTTTCCAACACCGGAGGGACCAATAAAGACTGACGAGGCGCCTGTGGTGAGCCCACCCTGGAACATCTTATCAAGATTCGTCACGCCCGATGTTTGTAGTCGCCGCTCAACCGACTCAATTCGCTCGAGCCCCACGAGCCTTGGGAAAACGACCAGCCCACCCGCGGTGATGTCATAATCGTGATATCCCTCTTTAAAATCAGAGGAGCGAACTTTTCCTATATACAGCCTTCGACG
>JBIIHY010000430.1:0-5008 GCA_044235305.1 Bdellovibrionota bacterium | reverse complement strand
CGTCATCGAATAGCCTCTCAAACTCCTCATCGAGCCTTGACGTAGCACTGAACGTTCTTAACACCTCATCGAATAGCATCTCGAACTCGTCATCGAGTCTTGACGTAGCACTGAACGTTCTTAATACCTCATCGAATAGTATCTCGAACTCGTCGTCGAGTCTCGACGTAGCACTCAACGTTCTTAACACCTCATCGAATAGCATCTCGAACTCGTCGGCCAGCCTCGATGCTGCTCTGAGTACGCTGAACACCTCATCGAATAGCATCTCGAACTCCTCGCGCAGCATTGATACTGCGCTGAGTACGCTTAATACCTCATCGAATAGCATCTCGAACTCGTCGGCCAGCCTTGATGCTGCTTTGAGTACACTTAACACCTCATCGAATAGTATCTCGAACTCGTCGTCGAGTCTCGACGTAGCACTCAACGTTCTTAACACCTCATCCAATAGTATCTCGAACTCGTCGGCCAGCCTCGATGCTGCTCTGAGTACGCTGAACACCTCATCGAATAGCATCTCGAACTCCTCGCGCAGCATTGATACTGCGCTTGGTAATCTGAATACCTCATCGATTAACATCTCACTTTCGTCATGGAGCCTTGATGGCGCTTTAAGTGTCCTTAATACATCATCTAACAGCCTCTCAAATTCATCATCAAGCGCGGACGCTAATGCCTCAGTTGCGAATCTGTGGCTCAATCAGACCAAGAATACAATTGCCTGGCAAAGTGACTGGATGTCGATTTTTAGCCTTGGGCAGACGTATAACAGTTCGAGTGTCTACCAAACGGGCCTCTCATCAACGAGCATTGACGGTGCTTTGGCTGTCGTCAACAGCTCAAGCTCGCTCGCCAGCTACATGGTGAGCGGCGGAAGTAGCTTGATGGTGGTGTGGGGGAACAGCAGTCTCACTGAGAGCGGAAGCTCGTCGTTTGGCCGACTCTCGTCGGGGTCGATGAACACACGGTCCGCGTCCATGGAAAACAATGTGATTGAGCAGCAGTCGAGATACACTTACAACTCGGGACGGAGCTCCGTCGCATACTCATCGTTGCAGCTGTCGTACGCCAGCAAAGATTCGATGATGTTTTACGATAATAGTTTGCTGTCATCATCGAGTAGTATCCAGGTAAAGATAAATGGTAGTCCAGGAGCTACCAATTTACTGAGTTCATCTTCATCCATCGAGAATGCAAATCAGACCAACGACTATGCAAGTGTAGTGTTAAGCGGTGAAGTGAGTCTCCTGGCAATGTCCATTTATGCCGTCGGGGGGGAGGGGCCGTGGCAGGGCCACATGTACAAATACGAAATGGATTATGGCCTTAGCATGTCATCGACCTACCGGAGGGTAATTGACGTAAACTACGCCGAGTCATACGCAAGCATCGAGGGCTACATCACGCAGGCAGCGACTGATATGGCGCTTGCATCCACGAACTCTCGGTATGAGTCAGGTCAGTCCTCGCTTGGATTTGTATCGCTCGGTGACGCCATCACCTCGTCTAATCGACTCTCGCTTTCATCATCAAGTGCAGATGTTGCGGTTGCAACCGCTATTACAAACTCGTATCAAGGAAACTCCAACCTATCAAGTGGTACTTCTAATTTAGGCTGGCTGTCTGGGCAAAGTTCTGGCTATGTTGTGTCTTCAGCTCAAGCGACGCTATCCTCAACTAGTATCGATAACGCGCTGGCGACTATAAATACTTCATCGAGTAGTATTTCAACATCTTCGTCCAGCGTTGACGCTGCTCTTAATACACTCAATGTCTCATCGAACAGTATTTCTCTATCGTCCTCTAGTATTGATAACCGCTTGAGTGTGTTGAATACCTCATCGGATAGTATTTCAACATCTTCATCCAGCGTTGACGCTGCTCTTAATACACTCAATGTCTCATCGAACAGTATTTCTCTATCGTCCTCTAGTATTGATAACCGCTTGAGTGTGTTGAATACCTCATCGGATAGTATTTCAACATCTTCATCCAGCGTTGACGCTGCTCTTAATACACTCAATGTGTCATCGAACAGTATCTCTATATCCTCTGCAAGCGTTGATGACCGTTTGAATGTGTTGAATACGTCATCGAATAGCATTTCAACGTCTTCATCGAGTGTTGACGCTGCTCTTAATACACTCAATGTATCATCGAACAGTATCTCTATATCCTCTGCAAGCGTTGATGACCGGTTGAATGTTTTGAATACGTCATCGAATAGTATTTCAACGTCTTCGTCCAGCGTTGACGCTGCTCTTAATACACTCAACGTATCATCGAACAGTATTTCTCTATCGTCCTCTAGTGTTGATGTGCGGTTGGATGTACTCAATACCTCATCCAGCAGTATCTCTACCTCATCATCCAGTGTAGATGCCGCTCTTGAGACACTGAATGTATCGTCAAATAGTATCTCTCGCTCATCCTCAAGTGTTGATGCGCGCCTAGCCGCCTTAAATACGTCATCGAACAGTATCTCTACGTCTTCATCGAGCGTAGATGCAGCTCTCAATACGCTGAACGTGTCGTCGAACAGCATCTCTCGCTCGTCTGCAAGTGTTGATGTTGCGCTCGATGTGGTGAATACGTCATCGCTGAGTCTGTCAAACTCCTCATCGAGTGTTGATGTAGCCCTAGATGTTATAAACACATCCTCCAATGCTGCGTCAGTATCATCGGCTGCCGTTGATAGAATTATTGGTGGATACGCAGGCTCAATCGCCCTCGTAAAGACGAATCTTACCAATCTTGGTAATCAGATAGCGCAAGCCCAGCCGACAGCAGCTGATCCTACAGATGGTGCAGGGGATGATGAAAGAGCCCAGTTTGTAGCGAAGTATCTCTCGACACTAGAACTCACCTATACTGATAGGATGAACGCAGATCTTTCAGATGATCGTATCCTTAGGCGATTTGAGCAGTTAGATGACGTTTTCGGCGCTCGGGTTAGTGCAGGAGTAGCTATCAAGGTAGAGACTAATGCCAAGGCTGAGCGTGATAAAATTAATGAGCAGGCCAAGGATCTGAGAATTGAGGATGACGAAGGTGCTGCATCGGCCTTGGCACGGCTTCAGGAGCTTATCAAGAGTGAGGGGCAACGAGCAATTGATGCAGTAGGAAACCTAGAGCAGAAGAAAGTAGATGCTCTCCTTGGCGATCCTAAAGTTGATGCAACTAAGCTGGACCGTTATAAGAAAAAGACCACGACCAAACAAGAAGAAGAAGCGGCCGCTGCAGAGGCGGGCTTGCCTCCGGTTTCAACGGTCAGCCCTGTTCAAACAGAGGAAGTAAAGCAGGATAAGGCTCTCGAACGGCGAAATCGAAATAACACCATTGACAGCGTGGGATAATTTCGAGTTACTGGTCGTGCTATGAATCGACTAGACCACCAACTATTTAAAGAGAAGGACTTCTATGAGGCTTGTAAGAGCGTCGTGGGTACTTGTAACAACGTGTCATTTGAGGATCGCTGGGAGAAGGAGACACCTGACTTTACTCGGGCGATACTGGAAAGAGTTACAGTAGAGAAACCTCGGATATTGGATTACGGATGCGGGGTAGGTCGCATGGCCAAAGAAGTCTTGGATCAGAGCTCTGAGGTAACGGTAGTGGGGGTGGACGCCTCGGCTGTGCAGCTCCAACACGCACGCGAGTACATAAACAATTCTCGTTTCTCCGCAATGTTCCCGCATGAGCTTGAGGGGCAGTTTGATCTGGTCTATTGCCTCTACGTGTTACAGCACATACCGGCTATTGAGATTAGGGAGGCTATTGCTCGCATGCACTATCGGCTCAAGAGTGATGGCCTTTTTATCTACTGTTCATCAGATGCTCGTATGGCCGTTCGTTGGGACGATATTACTTTCTTCGATGATAGGTTTTTGGGGGTAAATCTCAGAGCTGAAGTAGAGAAGCTGTTTGAGCCAGTGGAAGATCTGTTTACCCCCGATGTGTTCGAGCGTAACGACACGTTGCGGCGCATTATTTTGGGTTTTGATGGGCGCACAAATCCTACGCCGGAGGGCGCTTACGGTACTGCTCATCCCGCGATTGTCTATCGGCCGCGAAAGTTGGTTCGTCCGTATTTTGATATGACCCCGCGCACCAGTAGCTAAGGTGCTGAGTAGTTAGGCCCAGGCGACTGCTTGCGTAGCACTATTCCGGCAGCGTCACTAATATCTCGGCTAGCCAGTGGCTTTTGCGGATGTTGCGTCAGTTGGCTGCTCAGGAGCAACATAGTCGTTGTAATAAAACATTCCACCATCGTAGTAGTATGATATTCGGTCAATAACCATATCGGTTGATATCATATCGAGGCACCGTGGGATGATCGTCTCTCGATCTATCTGGACCGGCTGCGAGCACAGTTGGTCTGGATTTGTCTCTAAGGGGTGTGGTTTCTCGCAGCGGGTTTTACCGCAGCCACCAGTGAGGCAGCAGGATAACATGCCGTTCGTATGAATAAGTTGCTGACCTTCATACGCCAACCACTGCGACGCCTCGCGCCCTCCTGCTACCAAAACAGCAGGGCGGTAAAAGGGGCGAACTCGGCCTAGTCGGTCTGTCCTTGGGGCTGGTGCAGCTGCGGCTAGGTGCATATAAAATCCTGGAGCGCCAAGGTAGCCGCTGCTATGAAACATTAACCGAATAAGCTGCCGCAGGTCAGTTTTGCCAACCAGGTCAATTACTCCTCTCAATCGGGGATTAGGCTCGTTTTCCAAGCCTACCTGTACGAATGATACCTTGCCATGCAGCGCATCAACCACCTTTTGGTACCGAGTGACGTCCCACCACTTGGCACTTTTCAGGTAGGAGCCACCAGTGGAAATGATCCAAAATGGCTTGTGGTGGCCACTTTCTTCAACCTGGGATATCCATGAAAGCTCCATATTACCTAGGAAAATTTCACCGCGCTGGTCATGAATCGGCACGGGAGCCAGGAGCCCCAACTTATCACCGACATCGTGCGCATAAGCATGAATCATGTGATAGGCGTTCG
>JBIIHY010000253.1:0-5018 GCA_044235305.1 Bdellovibrionota bacterium | reverse complement strand
AAGAACCGCTATCGTGGGACGCCTTCAAAAAGTGCCCCAGCACTGGGCGCTTCATTTTAATCGATGAAAAAACAAAGCGGACGGTGGGGGCTGGTGTAGTAGAGCGGGCGAGTAGCTAGCGACGTTTGCTCGCGCTTCCCTAGAGGTTCTTTCTCCTTCTGGGCCCACATGCGCCAAATTAAAGGCCCCTTGCTACTGCACCCTTCGACTGTAACCCACCGAGAGCTCGCTTAGAGTTCGGATGATCCCCTCGATACATTCGGGGGCGTATGTGCTTATTTCTCTGATAACGCCGTCTGGATCACTAGCAAGCTCTGTCAAAACTGTTTCATCATAGTTTCCTGATTGGAACGCAACCAATGCGGAGCGAATTCTGGAGACGGGGGCCTCCATGACACAAGTCGTACGCCCCTTCTGCTGATACGATGGTGAGTCGGCTACACCCGTTTTTGATGATTCAGCTAGGTATGCCAAAATTGACTGTGCCTCCTGAGCCAGTGCTGGAACTGTGTAATGACGACTAATAAGCTCAAAGGCGTTATGAGATAGTTCTTTTGCACGAGCTGGGTTACGAAGTATCGAAATGCAGCCCACCGCAAATGCCTCTGCCGTATCACCAACCAAGATGTCTCGCCCTGCTACGGCAGGAATTCCCTCTGCCCCAAGCGTAGTCGAGACTATCGGGATTTTACATGCAGCCGCCTCCAAGATTTTAAACCGCGTACCAGATTCAAAACGTAACGGTACGGCTGCTACTGAGGCATGACATAGATAGGGGAGGACCGAGTCCACGTATCCCTGAACGAGCACATCAGTGCGATTTGATTTTAGGTACTTATCAGCTCCATTTCCGAGAATGACCAATGTTGCTTCGGGTACCTCATGCTTGATGATTGGCCATATGTGGTTGACCATCCATAATGTTGCCTCCGTCATAGGAGCATTAGGAGCATAGAACGAACCAGCGACGTAGACGTAGGGGGAAGATACCCCTGGAGCCCGCGTCGGTGGGGTCGCATAAGAGGCCAAATCAATCGCGTTAGAAAAAATGTGGACTCGCTCTGGTGACTCGGCTATCGATCGATAGTAGCGAGCGTCTATTTCCGATACAGCAGTGGTGACATCAGCTAAAACTACGCTCTGCTCCTCTTCATACATCTTTGTGCGCCCTTCTCGCTCGATAGTCTTTTGGCGATCTATCTCGGAACAGAAGGGAAGCTCTCGTAGTAGAAACCGAGACCACACCGAATCGGTATCGACAACTACTTTGAGCTCAGGAGCGAGGGCTTTGATCGCTACTAATAGAGGGTACGATATATTTCCGTATCCAAGCCAAATCACGCTAATCTCGTTACGACGAGCGTATGAAACGAGCCACTCCGCATTCTGGGAGACGTCTGTCGGAGTTGACATACCGGGGCGAGGCACATACGAAAATGAATGAGCACTCTCACGTACTTTTATCTCTCCAGAGGGCTTCAGTTGATCCGCTGGCACTTGACTGGCAACATGCAGTTCGCTCACTAGCGAGAGTGCTTTGATGGTATTTGCAATACGAAGCAGAGGTCCATTCGCCGGTGGATATCCCAACATCGGAGTGGTAAAAAGAACTTTGTTTGCCATGGTGGGAAAACTCTTTATTAATCGTTGCAGTATGCTGCAACGGTACACTGCCGGGTTATGACTATTAGATGCTGTTAAATAGATCGGGGTTTCATCCCGTCAAAAGGGCTCTAACGACTTGCAACGTAGAGAAATCTTGATTGACTAAGCGGTGTTACCGATATCTCGGTGAAGCGAGACCGCAAGAGCGCCTCTAGATTATCCCTTGAATAGCCCGCAGCAACACCCTTGTCTCGTTGCAAAGCAGGAAAGAAATCCGGTTCTGCCGATATAAGCGGATCAGAGATATCAACAAACTCAACTATGATCGTCTTTCTGCTCAAGCGACTTAGGGTATCAATAATCTCCTCAAGCTTTTTCCCCACGCCCAAAACCAGGTGGTGGATTATTGCCAGTGCCATAACGGCGTCGGACCTAAGCCGTTCTTCAGCTGCAAGAAGCACCGGTCCCGAATTCTTTTGTACACTCAGTCGCGAGCAGTTGCTCGCGTTGTAACCCTTCCATGCTGGAACCTCCGGCTGCAGGTCAAGGATATTGAGAACAAGGGGCAAAATGGGCAGAGACAAGGCACGCGCTTTGCTGAAAAGCACATTTGCGCACGCTTCGTCTATTTCACCTGCTGTAACATGAGCCCCCATTCTAGCGGCAAGTATCGAAAACCAGCCTGTATTTGCCCCAATATCGAGCACTGTAGACGGAGAGTATTTCTTCAGAGCTTCGTAGACGCCCCATTGCTTTGGCTTCCACGACGGAGACGGTTCGAAAAGAAACTCCTCGTTTTTATCCTTATAGTAGTCAACATACCCACTGTATGAAAAAGGATTAGGAATGGAAGCTAGAAGATCCCTCGTGCACGCTAACGTCGACAGCAGGTCCCCTGCCTTGGCAAACTGCTCGAGCTTACACTGTGCTCCTGCGATGAGCTGTCGAGCGTCGTGGGGCAACATCGCAAGCTCTGCCTCTGTTATAGTTTCCGAAGATGTATTCATTGCTGTATCAAGAATTCGACGCCGTGCTGTGGGCGACCCTGACGCTAAAAGCAAGAATGGCATGAGAGAGTGGGGTACAAACACCCGCTTCCACATCTGGGAAAAGAAGCACGAAAGTAGCGGCGAGCTAAACTCCTGAACTGGCAAGCCCTCAAGCAACCATGCTTGCGATGGTAGGTCAGAAAGCGAACAGATAGAAAGGTAGTCTACCCAGGTTGGCGTGCAACCATTGAACAGGACGTTTTGAAGAGCGCCGAAGTCCTTAAGAAAAAACTGATTTTTTATAAGGTTTTCCTGTAGCCTGATTTCAAATTGTAACGCTTCACGCACCATCTCGCTTGGCCACTCATGCGTGTAGCTGATGATCGGCACCTTGGGGTGCTCAAGCGTCAATTCGAATCCTGATTCGACGGTTGCTGCCACCTGCGCGGGTACAACACCCCACTGCGAGAAGTTGAGATGCCTATCTGACTCGAGAAGCTGACGGACCTTATCCCCTTTGCTGGGGAAGATATTTCGACGAACTACTTTACCAACAATTGAAACCTCTCCCTGCTCGTCAAAGCCTTGGAGATACCGAACCGTGCTAGCGCTTTGAGGGGTTGTAGCTGGTATGGTGAGCGCCTTGAGAGATTGGCCTGCCACCACGCTGTCACAGAGCCAGTCAAGGAAAGCATTGCCTCCAGGGAGTACATCTTGTACGGTCCTCAGAGTCCAGGCACAGTCATGCCCATCCTGAGATGATGACTGCAGAAAAGGAACTTTAGGTGTGTGAATCACCTCTTCTTTTCCAAGCTCAAAACAACGGCTGCTGAAAGTGATTTGATCAAGCTCAACGACGTATGTTGGCAATCCTGAATTGTGAGCCTGTAACGCCGGAAGCGTCCAGGGGTAGTGATGCCAGCCAGAAATGACCACGGCGTGTGGTGTTTCCCTCGCGCTTAGGCGCTCGTAGCTACACTGCTGCAGAACGATCTTTTCGACATGTTTTTTGAGCGCGCTAACTTGTTCTCTCGATCCACCTGCGCTATCCGATAAAACAGTCGCACTGACTAGCTTTGCGGCTTCCGTCCCGACATTGAATCCCCCTCGGGTTATGCTGTTAAGGGTGTCCGGTGTAACCGCATCCGCGTAAACTTCAGCTACCTTTTGGTCATGCTTGTCAGCATACATAGTAACATCGTGTTGTGCTGATGATGAGAGGTGTTTTAACGCTGTTATAATGGTGGATCCTGGGTGGGCTGTTGTCTCTTCAGGTGCAACAGGAATGACTCGAACGCCTCGAGCTTTAAGGGACAAACAAATCGCCAAATCGAGCAATGCTCGCGGTCCACTCGTGCTCCCACTTGTAACCATTACAACTGTTTTCTCGGGCGACTCGTGACCAATCGACATGTAATCGTTAACCTGCTCGACAAGTCCAACAAACTCAGTGTCCTGCGAGCCAAGACGGGTGTTAGTGGTTACCATAAAAAGAAGGCCCCTTTGCGAAGACGCATTAGCGGAAGTGCCGTACACTAGCGCCGACGGATTAGGATGTTAAGAGTTGGCAGAGCGGCTCAAAAATGTGCTTCGATCTGCCGTTTGATGGCCCTGGGAAAGCTCTGCTACTAGGATCTTTATAATTATAAGCTACTGTTGATGCTCTAGATCCCTTACCAGAACGACTCCTCGTTCAATCGGAATTTTTTCTGGCCTGTCCGATTACTTACTAAAAATGCATCTCTGCGTTGTCGGGTATTATCACGGTCTTTCTTGAGAGAGATATACTTCTGGTCTCCTTGCAAGCATCCCTCGCGCCGCCTTCCTCATCTTAGCTGGGAGTAGTCGGGTCTGAGTGGGCTCAGTACCCCAATGGTCCGCCAAAGGGCTTGGAGAAGATACAGGGCACCTCACTATGTCTCAAAACATACTTTTCTGGTCAACCGGCGGATACACCGGCCTCCTGAACGTCGAAGCAATGATCGGGCTAGCCCTCAAATTACGGGGCTACAACCCTATATTTGTCATCTGTGACGGCGTTTCTAAAGCATGCGCATCGCGGTTTGATAAGCCCGAGGATAAGCTCGAAGACTGGGGTAAATCCTGTGGCGGCTGCTACAATTCCTTTAAGAGCATTTTGGAACTGTTAGGCCTGCAATACACCACGATCGGTAGCTGGATCCCTCCACAGACCCGTGAAGCTCTCTATAGTTGCGCCCAGGCAGTGACGCTAGAAAATTACCATCAATTAACTTACGCCGATGTTTCTTACGGTAAGACCCTCTGGTCTTCAATGCTTCGGCAGCTCCGGGGAGTGAGGCCAACAAAAGACGATGAGCCAATGCTGAAGGAATTTGCAATGACTACGCTGTGTTCAGCCACGGCTATAAACAACATCATCTCCAGCCTTGACGTACGATCCAT
>JBIIHY010000364.1:0-3216 GCA_044235305.1 Bdellovibrionota bacterium | reverse complement strand
CGACTTGGAAGTTGTCGACCAGTTGCATCGAACACTTTTAAGCCGGCGTATCGAAATACCTCTGCGCCTCCATCGGTAAACGACACCTGTTCACTATCTGCCCCTTTGAGTGACAGAGTAGTAGTAACCTCCCCAAGAAGAACAAGCCCCCTCCCCCGTTCTCTTTCCGGCTGTGTGGGAACAAGAAACCCCTGCTCAATGCCGCTGGCGGTATTCCGATACCATTCATCTACACCATTACCGTGATGCAGCACGACATCGCCTGAGGGGTTACGAGTCACGACAGGGCTCTGCACCTGAGCCGCAGCAGACGTCAGTTCCTCTGCTGCTACGCCAACAAATCGGTAGCTCCATTTCCAAGGTGCAGCTGCTCCCGAACCAAGGTGCAGAGGCTGTACTTCCCACCCAGTGGGACTAACAAAGGAGCGCAAATTGTTATGGGGATTAACCAGGTGCCACTTATTAGCGCGATACTTAGGTGTGAGCTCCTCCCGCTGCCATTCGCTCTTCAGATTTACAAACCATTGAGACGTCGCGCTCAGAGAAGGTGCGACCTTGTTCCGAGGCGGCGTGGCTTTTGGACTTTGAATCTGAATCGCGTTCAGAAAGGCCACTAAGAAAATCGACAGCAGAAATGCTCCCATTACCATATTGTGACGAGGCACGGGGATACATTTAGTTGAACCGTTTGAACGACGCGTCATTTATATCTCTTTTGAGCTAGAGGGAGCCAAATCACTCGCACCTCCTGTCACTTCTTGTTCAAGCCCATCATGGCATGAACCGGGCCATTTTTGCATACACGAGAGTGCTTAGTAGCCCACCTGTCTCACGTGGTGACATAGGTCAATCGGCTAAGGGGTCGATTATTCGAGATCTTCGAAGTTTTCCTCTGCCCAATCCAGGTGCCCAGCCACGTCGTTTTGCGGAGCTACATCAGGGATACCAATCAACGCTTCCACGCGCCCAAGATACCTCGTCACCCATGTAACCCACGTATTCTTCAACTCCGTGTCCGGCTCCGATGATAACCGGGCAAGGTAGTCGCGGAGATTTCGAGCAGTTACTATGAGCTCTAGCTGCCTTTCGAGCGCCTTTACTCTCGCCTCTTCTAGTTCCCTGCGAGCTCTGCGCTCCCGCCTGTCTCTTTCCCAGCGTGCTTGCTCCTCAGCTTGCTGTTTTCGGTACACAACGACCTTCTCAACCGTATCGATGAACTCCTCGATTATGTTCTCTATCATCTGCTTCTTCCCGTCTTTGAAAGAGCGTCGAAACTGCCCGGCCCAATCATCCAGCATGAGCGCCAGACGGCCGAGGGGTTCGCGACCGACAATATGAGTGTATGTCCGTGTGCTGTCTTTTCCCCACGTCTGAGTCTCGGTGATTTGTTTGTACAGCTCCTCAATATGGAACTGCACCAATACACCATCTTTCTCGGCCTCAGTTTTCTTGTCGTCTCCGACTCGAATTTGAAATGCGCGCTGCGAGAGCGCAGCACTCACGGTTTCCATTATCTTTAGGGCTCGCGCTTGATTTGCGGGCTCCACCCGAATGTCAAAGCGTAAACTCTTCGAGCCCCCCTTTTCGCGTTTGGTCACAACGAGCCTACTCTGAAGCGACTGCGCGTTGGGCGAAATGTGTTACAAGAATGGATCTTCGTATTGTCTTAAAGAGGATTCCACCCTCTTCCTTGCGCTCAACGTAGAATCGTTGATTGAAAGGTTCGGCATGTTCAAAAGCTTCCTGCTCGAATTGCTCCCGCTCGGTCTCCGCGAGAGTTTGCCAAAAAGCGTCGAACCGTTGGTCAAGCTCACTCGGCACCACAGGCTGTTCCACCTTGGCTCGGGTTTGAGTCTCAATAATATTTGGTTTATCCGCGTTAACGGCATGGGCAGTGATAACACGAAGTTCAGACTTTGCTTGCTCCCTACTCTTTAGGAATCCAGTTGGTGCTGGAAAATCATCCTGAATGGCCGCCACCAAAAAGCCTGGAGGATTTGCAGAGCATCGCTTGTCAGCCCGTGAGAGAAGCCAGTCGTGGATCGATATCTTTTCCGCAATGCGTGACGGCTCATAGGCACGAACAAGCTTTGAAGCTTTGGCCGTAGTCACTCCCCTACCCTTCAGCTGCTCTAGTACATCCACTTGTTCTGGGCTCATAAGAACCCTCGCTTCAGAGCTGCCCCTGTCGAAGACAATCCTCCACTGCCCTTTCGTCACCTTGATAAACCGCTCTTCCTTCGGAAGCGGCTTGATAAACCCGATAGACTCAAGCTCGAGAAGAGGCTTGGAAAGAAGTCGCTTCACCTCGGCAAGCGTCGAGGTTCGGGAGATACCAACGTGCTCAAACGCGAATCGCTCCAGGTCATACTCAAGGCGCGCCCGTCGATAAAAATGCTTATCCAAAAATCGATACATCCGTTTCGAGATGGCGCTCTTTAACTCACGATAGATATCAAGGTCTATTTCTTTGAGGTTCCCGGATTGGAAACTTCGGAAAACAATATCATTCCACACGAAGTAAGATTTTCCGGCGTTTTCATCTTCAGGATTAAGCGCTTTTTTGGAAGCTCTGCGCTCTCGGTCGTAAATCGTGACGCTCTCCAGAATGTGGAAGTTTTCGTTTACCCAACACTGCTCTTCCTTCGACCACCAGGCTTTGTCGTAGAAAAGCGTGATACTCACCCATCGCTTAAGAGACTCTTCGATGCGACGGTAGCTCTTTGCTGAATCATTCCAACCCAACAGTTTGATGAGCTCATACGAAGAGAAGTGGACCTTCTTATCTCGAAACAGCTGACGATTCGTTAGTTGTATCAATCCCAAAATAACTTCTTCATCAAGCGCCCGAGGTAGTCCGAATTTGTCTGAGGCTGCGATAGTGAGTTTTCGTGTGATGTGAGTCCCGATGCTCTGGTCGAAGATTGTGTCGTTGAACTCAAGAGTCTTCTGATCCTCCGGCACTCGGTCAGCAAGGCTAGCGAGAGGAAATTCCGCGAAATTAAGTTCGTCCTTAAATCGCTCAGCCTGAGGAGCAGGCTGCTCAACATTAAGTGATGAAGCGGCCTCGAAGTGCGCTGTGTCTTTAGCAGTGCTCATGAGTGTGAAAGCCTCCATCGAGAAGAAAAGAAAACCAGAATAAAAAACCACCTCATCAAGCCTGATGTTTTTTTAATACATATTTTAAATACATCTTTACCCGAGAAGCTTCGGTGC
>JBIIHY010000252.1:0-5035 GCA_044235305.1 Bdellovibrionota bacterium | reverse complement strand
GAAGCAATCGCTCAAGGGCGGTCTTAACCCCCAATGTAAGCTGTGAGCCGAGCGATGTTACGATCTCAGGGGAGATGTTATCGATAAATTGCTTTAAGACGGGTGTGTCTGAGGTAGACGGGCACAACACGTAGCTGCCCCCGGCAAAGAGGGTAATTCCGTATCGCTGCGGTACCCTACGGGCAGAGAAGGCATCAATGATGTCCTCCATCTTACGCTTTGCTAGGGACATGCGCGAGGGAGGGACATCCTTTGCTAACATGCTGCGCGATACGTCAACGATAAACATCACCTCGTCCTCAGAGTCAGTGACTGTGGCTACATCAAAGCCCCAGTACGGTCTACTGAGTGCAACCACTAGTAGTAGAGCGGTTAGGGTTGCTGTAAGTATTGGTGTCTTAGGTGGAGCCGAGAGCCCAAGGCGGGTGCAGAGCAGTAGGCGAGAGCGAGCGCCGCCAATAAGAACTGCTAGCACGACAAGTACGACTGCACACAGCGCCAGGTATGCAGGCGAAAGGAGTCCGGACTCACCGTTTACGAAGCTCATTTACGGAACCCTCCGTAGGTACGTTGCGTTGAGAAGTACGAGGGCCACATACAACAGAAGCGCGGCGAGCGCCCACGGATGAAAGAGCTCTTCTACGTGGCGACGGCTCTGTTGTTCACTCTCGGTCTGTGTGAGCTTCTCGATTTCTCTGTACACATCTTTGAACCCAGCTAGTGATGATGCGTTAAAATATACACCGCCAGTTGTCTCTGCTATCTTCTTGAGGGTCGTTTCATCAAATTCAGAGACGCGAGGGCCCCCGAGGCTTAATACCGCATTAATCTGACCTGCTGCCGTATCCTGACCACCTCCGATGCCGATCGTATGCACCTGAATTCCAAGTTCCTTGGCGACCTGGGCTGCCTTTAATGGGAGGATCTGCCCGGCGGTGTTTACGCCATCGGTCATTAGAATAATTGCACGCGAAGAGTCGTTTACTTTCTTAAGCCGCTTTAGTGCAAGACCCAGCCCATCACCGATAGCCGTACCGTCACCTGCCATACGGGGCTGGAGCGTCTTCACAAATTGCTCAACCAAGCCTACGTCTGTTGTCAGAGGGCTTTGCAGGTAAGCATTTTGGCCGAATACTACAAGCCCTATACGATCCTGTGAGCGATTCTTTACGTATTCGGCAACGACGGTCTTCAAGCCTTCGAGTCGGCTTGTGTACCCCATTCCAGAAGGGAAGTCGCGCTCGCCCATACTGCGCGATACGTCGACGACAAGCACTATGTTACGCCCCTTTACCTGCGCATCAAGGATTGTGATCCGTTGCGGACGCGCGGCAGCGACGGCTAGGCATGAAACTGCTGCAAGGAGTAGCGCTACTAATACCGGTGTCCTAAGTTGTAACCGAAGCGACGGAGGGAGTGCTGCAAGCATCGAAGCGCTCGGTGCGGCAACCCCATCAACACTCTTTTTACGCAGCACGGCAACGAGCAGAAGCAGAACAAGAACAGGAGCAGCGAGCACAAACGGGTAGGCGAAGGTCATGGTGTCCTCCTCTGGTGCGCTGCAACAAGCTCCGCGCCAAGCCGACCAAGTGAGCAGAGCTGCTGTGAAAGGCTTGAGTCTCTCAACGGGGTTGCGGGTTGATAGAGTGTCTCCTCGAGGTGAGCGAGAGCAGTAAACAGTGCCTGTTCTGAGGGTTCGGTCGCACGGCTTGCTCGCTGCCGCAACTCAGCGGGTGACATCTGCGTGCACGCTGGTTCGCAAGAAACGGCTGCAATCCGTTTCGCCAGTAACAGAGCACGTTGTGCGTCGGCCACTGTACTGCCAGCGCTTGAGCGCTCAAGGTCAGATAACAGTGCGGCTAGTAGCTTTCCAGAGCCTCTGCGCGGGGAGCGAGCGCTTGAGAACGCCAGCCCAAGCAGCGCTGCTGCTAGAACGATCATTACTACACCTCCCCATACGTAGATGCTCGGTACCCATGCGATGTGCGGTATCTCAGTAATATCAAATGGGGTTGGGGACGGCGGTAGCATGGCGTGATTCGTTAGCGTTGTTGCCTCGTTGAACGTTCTCTCATAAGCGCAATCAGGGGGTCCACTGCACTGGTCGAGATAACGATGTGGTCAGCGCCGCATTTGCGACCGAGCTCCTTGAGTGCGGCGCGGCGTTCCGCAAGGGTCGTCTCCCAGGCTGCTTGAACACGCTTGCTTGAGGTGTCGATTACCGCAACTTCTCCGGATTCCGCGTCCCGAAAGGTAAGAATGCCTGAATCCTTTATCTGTTCGTATGGCGTTTCGACCTGAACCAACACTACATCGTGGTTCATGCACAGGGTACGCAGCTCTGACTCAAAGTCTTGCGTTACGAAATCAGAGAGCACGAAGATGACGCCAGTTTTCCGCTGATAGGTGGCGAGGTAATCCAGTGTGGCGGCGAGGTTGGTTGATGTTGGTGCACTGGTAGTGGAAGTGAACGGAGTGCGCGCTGGCTGCGCGTTAATGAGGGCTGCAATGAGTGATTGGAGCCGCTTCGCACCGGATGCTGGTGGCAGGAAAGAGTGTACGGTGTCGCTGAAGAGTGCCAAGCCGATCAGGTCGTTGCCGCGCTGGGCCAAGGCACCAACTGCTGCGCAGAACTCTATAGCGCGATTGTATGCGTGGTCACTGAGGCTGAGCGACCTCATCGAGGCACTTGTATCGACGGCGAGTAGCACGCGGAGTTGCCGGTCTTCTTCGTACGATTTAACAAAGACCGTTCCGGTACGAGCCGTGGCCTTCCAGTGGATGTGTTTAACGTCGTCGCCCGGTTGATACGCACGCAAGTCAGTGAACACCAGGCCCGTACCGCGAAACGCTGAGCGGTATGAGCCGAGCAGATCTCCAGTCACAAGCCGGCGAGAGCGGAGCTGGATGCGCTTTAGCTCACTCGGTAGCGAGAAGTGAGCGGATGGCTGAGGCGGGACGTTCTGCATAACGGACCTCGATAGCTATGGAACGGTTACGCTAGCTAGCAGCCTACGCACTATCTCGTCGCTATCAACCCCACGCGCCTCTGCTTCGAAGGTTGGTAGTATCCGGTGCCGCAGAACATCTGGAGCTATCTCCTTGACATCGTCGGGGGTTACAAAGCTCTTCCCCTTTATGAACGCCAAGGCGCGCGCACACACCTTGAGAGCTATGCTTGCGCGTGGAGATGCTCCCCACTGAATTAACCCTTGAAGGCCAAATGTATCGCCGTTCCGTGACGCATGCACTAGAGCAACGATGTAGCGGTCGATCTTCGGATCAACGTAGAGCAGGTGCGCTTGGCGTTGAAGCTCTCCTAGTTGTGCGATCGGTAGCACTCTTTTGAGTGTTGGCGGCGGTGTGACCGCTCCGCGAGAGGCGAGCTCGACGATTGCTACCTCATCATCAAATGACGGATATCCAACCCGGACCTTCATTAAAAAGCGATCGACCTGAGCCTCTGGAAGGGCGTATGTGCCCTCTTGTTCAAGTGGATTCTGGGTAGCAAGCACTAAGAACGGCTTAGGTAAGCTGAAGGTATGTTCTCCTATGGTTACTTCGCGCTCCTGCATCGCTTGCAGCAGTGCTGACTGCACCTTGGCCGGTGCGCGGTTGATTTCGTCTGCCAGTAAAAGATTCGTAAAGACGGGTCCTTTGCGGATAATAAAATCTCCGCTCTGCGGTCTATATACTTCAGTCCCCACCACATCAGATGGCAGGATATCGGGGGTAAATTGGATGCGGCTCATGGAAGCATCCAGGATCTTCGTTAGCGCCATCAGTGTCTTGGTCTTGGCTAGTCCTGGTACTCCCTCAAGAAGTACGTGTCCATCAGAAAGCAGTGCCACAAGCAGCCTGTCTAAGAGTACCTCTTGGCCAACTATCTCGCGGTGCATCTCAGCTTTTATGTCGTGAAAGATTTGAGCGGCGTCGCTCGATTGACCGGTGTTCATAGTCTCCTCGCTGGTGGACGGTGTTTCCACAAAATCTGTGGTTGTGGTGAGCTCCAACACTGTTTATTCTATGGCTGGTTCTCGGGTCACTCCCCAGGGAGTGTACCCTGTATTAAACGGCGTAAAAAGCTAAGATCTCAAAGGCTCAGCTATCTTAGGCCGGGCGCTGAGTGGGGATAATTAGGAGGAGTACATGGCGATAAAATTTAACGAGCCGATCGGTCCGGCAACAGTAGGACCACTGTTCCTGCGCCTTCCTCTTGGCGGGTTTTTCTTACTTGCTGGGTACAGTAAGCTCCATATGCTTTCAGCCTTTGTTGAGCAGGTGCAAAGCTTCGGGGTCACGTCGCCGAACCTCGCTAGCCTTTACGCGGTAATGTTACCGTATATCGAGATGTTTGTGGGCGGGGCCTTTATCTTGGGTCTTTGGACCACCCTGGGGGGCATCATGTCACTTCTGTTGCTCGGTTCATACATCTTTGCTTTTGGGGTTTTCCCGGGGGCGCACGCTATTTTTAATAAAGATCTCATTCTTTTTGGCGCAGCGTGTTCGCTGCTATACACAGGACCGGGGCCTTACAGTATTGATAAGGTCCGCAAGGCGGATGGTTAACTCCTCGTATCTTCCACACTGGATTTAGGTCGAGCTTGGTAGCGCTATGACAAAAAATATCGTCCCCTGGCTTTGGCGCAGTAAGACCGTGCCAATCGGAAAAGAGGAGCATTCAGTTGCAGCCCTCCAGCGGCAGATCAATCGTCTCTTCTCTGATTTCGCTTCCGGCTCAACGATAATCCCCGATTTCGTTTCTGAACCGCTGGCGCAGTTGGGAGAGCGGCTTACAAGCTTCGTCCCCAATATTAACGTAGCCAAGCGTCCTGAGTCGTTGTTGGTGGTGGTCGAGGCCCCGGGTATGGATGCCCAGGATATTGAGATTTCGGTGACTCGCGATGGTTTGATTATTCGTGGAGAACGCAAGGCGCTTTACGAAGCCGTAGCCGCGGAAGAGTGGGTGTACGTTGAATCCTCCTTCGGTAGCTTCGAGCGAATCGTCCCCCTGAGTGACCTTGTGGTTGATGAA
>JBIIHY010000024.1:0-15743 GCA_044235305.1 Bdellovibrionota bacterium | reverse complement strand
GGGCTCTCTAAGGAAGAGATTGAGCGCATGGTTAACGATGCTAAGGCGCACGCTGATGAGGACCGTAAGCGTCGTGAGTTGGTCGAGGAGAAGAATAAGCTTGATACCCTCGTGTATGCCACAGAGAAGACGATGGGCGAGCTTGCTGATAAGGTATCAGCTGATCTCAAGGGAAGTGTTAACACGGCCGTTGAGGATGCTAAGAAGGCGCTTGAGTCAGGGGACGCTGACAAGATTAAGGTCGCGTACTCCGCGCTAGAGAAGGCGAGCCACAAGCTCTCTGAGGAAGCCTACAAAGCTACTGCAGCGCAAGGTGCGGCAGAGGGTGATGGGGCGTCCACTAACGGGGCAGGCGCTGCTAAGGAAGATGTTGTTGACGCGGACTACGAAGAGGTTCGCGACAATAAGTAGTATGTGCTAACCTTCCTGTGATGAGGGGTGGCTACGCCACCCCGTTTCTACGTTGTTTTAGGGAGCGTGCGTGTCGAAGCGTGATTATTACGAGGTGCTCGGAGTAGGTAAGGCCGCCTCCCTAGATGAAATTAAGAAGGCCTACCGTAAGAAGGCCGTTGAGTTTCATCCCGATAAAAATCCTGGCAACAAAGAGGCCGAGGAGAAGTTTAAGGAAGCTACCGAAGCCTATTCGGTTTTGAGCGATGCTGAGGGTCGGAGTCGGTACGATCGATTCGGACACGCAGGTGTTGATCAAAATGCAGGCGGGTTCCAGGGAGCTGACTTCTCAGGCTTTGAGGATATCTTTGGTGATATCTTTAGCTCGTTCTTTGGCGGGCAGGGTGGCGGTCGGCGTGGTGGACGGGGACGGGCTGGAAATGATCTCCGCTACGACCTTGAAGTGAAATTTGAAGAGGCAGCTTTCGGCTGCGAGAAAGAGATCTCGATTGGTCGTAGAAATCAATGCGAGACCTGCTCGGGAAGTGGCGCTGCTGCGGGTACGTCGCGAGATCGGTGTCCGCAATGTGAGGGACAAGGACAGATCCGTATTCAGCAAGGATTCTTCACTCTATCACGCACCTGTCATGTGTGCGGTGGTGCGGGAGAGGTCATCAAGAAGCCGTGCGGAGATTGCTCCGGAACCGGTCTAAAGGTTCGTGAGACTAAGTTGAAGGTAAAGATTCCGGCGGGAGTCGACCATGGTCAGCGCTTAAAGATGCGCGGTGAAGGTGAGGGTGGTGTCGGAGGTGGGCCCAGCGGTGACCTCTACGTTCAGATAATGATTGAAGAGCACCCCGTGTTTCAGCGCCAGGAGAGTGAGTTAGTATGCGAGGTTCCGATATCGTATGCGACAGCAGCGCTCGGATCCGAGATCGATGTTCCGTCCCTTGAGGGGATGGTTAAGCTGAAGATCCCAGCCGGTACCCCATCGGGCAAGGTGTTTCGAATAAAGAATAAGGGTATCCCTATATTAGGAAGTAGTCCCCAGCGTCGTGGAGACCAGCATGTGCGGGTGTTCGTTCACGTTCCAAAGAAGGTATCCGATGAGGAGCGCGAGATTCTAGAGAAGCTTGCGAGTATCCAAGGAGAACCAAGTGTTGAAGGGTCGGATAAGGGGTTCTTCGACAAAGTTAAGGGGATGTTTTCCTAATTAGCTGCTAAGAGGGGCGCATTACTTAGGGCAATAGCCATATGCCCTGTCCCTGGTTATAGTGCCAGTGTGAAACCGTTTTGAGCTGGATTCTCTGCTATGACCCGGTATGTATGTAAGCCACTACTGCTCGCCGCCGCCTCGTCTGTTTTTTTTGTCGCGTGTTCAACTTCAGATAAGGTATCGCGTAGGCCAAGTAGAGTTCCTGGACGCACCACCGTAGAGCGGGAAGTGCCTCCTGTGGTCAAGATGATGCCGTGGGAGACGTGGCAACCGTTTCAAGATCTCAACGGACAGCAGCTCTCTAACCGCTCTTTAATCTTAGGGGATGAGTACCTTCAGAAAGGTCGGCGGCGCTCAGCCCTTGAGGCTTACATAGAGGCCTCCAAGGGGTCGCTGCTTCCGCGAGAAGTGGAGGCTGCTACGGTACGCCTCGCTAGTGAGTATTTGGCAGCCGACCAAGCTGATAAGACACTGGCCACGGTTAGTTCGTATTTCAAAAAGAAGGGGCTCAGTGAGGATGATGTCACTCCGACTTTTGCGCTACTGCTCGGGTTTGCTTACGGACGGAAGGGCGATATCGATCAGGCCTTTGCCTGGTTCTCTCGAATTAACAATCAGCAGGGTGGCCACGGTGTCGATACTGAGGTTGCGCGAAAAGGGATAACTCTTTTGGTGCGGTCGCTGTTACCGGAAAAGTTTGAAGCGGCAGCGGTAAATTGGCAGAGAGATGAATTTATCAACCAGCAGTTCGGGCGTGAGCGGTTGCGTAGGGCATCGCAACCAGGAGTGGAAGTGGTCGCTGCTGTAGGGCCATTCTGGAATGCTTACGATGATGTTAATCTTGCTGCAGGCCCACTAACTCCGGGTCCAACGCCTTCGGGAGGTGACCCTGTGGTAGGGTTGCTTGTGAGTCTCTCAGATAAATTTTCTTCGCTCGGGAAAGAGACGAAGCAAGGCTTTGAGCTGGCGCTTGAGGCTGCTCGCGAAGAGCCGAAAGTTAAGTTCGTTGTGCGCGACGTGGGTAGTGATGCTGCGCTGGTGTCGTCAGCAGTGCGGGAGCTAGCAGGTGGCGAGAAGGCGTCAGTTATTGTTGGGCCTCTTCTGACTGATGCTGCGCTTGTGGCTGCGCGAACAGCGCGTGAGCTTAATACCCCGCTCATATCATTCTCTAAGAGTGATGCCTTCAGGACTGGGGATGGAATCTTTCGGTTGGGTGCGACTACAACGAGTCAGATCGATGCTCTGATGGATGCAGCGTTCAAGGATCGCCGCATGACGCGCTTCGCTGTCGCGTACCCACAAAGCGCAGTGGGCACTGAGTATCTTCAGGTCTTTAAACGCAAGGTAGAATCACTAGGTCTCACCCTTATGCTTGAAGTTAGCTACTCTTCTACTGATGACGCCTCGATGGCCAAGGCGGCGGCAGAGATTGAGCAATCAGGGGCTGAGGCGTTTTTACTCCCTGATACTATAGAAGCTAGTGCGCGGTTACTCTCTAATATATCTCCGTCTGTGCGGCGCAAGATTCGTCCGATGGGAACTGCGGTATGGGATAATTCAGTTAAGATTGCAAACTCGCAGGCGCTTTTTGAGTACGCCTTTTACGTTTCGCCGTTCTTCCCGCAGAGCAATCGTTCAGTTG
Organism: Bdellovibrionota bacterium; assembly: GCA_044235305.1. Lineage (GTDB taxonomy): Bacteria > Bdellovibrionota_C > UBA2361 > UBA2361 > OMII01 > OMII01. The sequence continues at coordinate 12,495 of JBIIHY010000024.1, read as the reverse complement.
TAAAGCAATTTGTAGACTCGTACCGAGGACGCTACAACTCTGCGCCAAACTTTCTCGCTGCACAGGGATTTGACACAGGAACGCTAGTGCTTGCTGCGCTTCGTAAGAGTAAAAGTGAATCGATTCCGTTTGCTCGGGCTTTGGCATCTTTGCCGCCGTATGACGGAGTCACGGGGTACATCACCTCGCAACAACCTGAAGGCGTTTCGCGAGCATTTTACGTTGTCGAAGTCACCAAAGACGCATTTCTTGAGTCAATGCCTGGGGCGATGCAGCAAAGTTCAATCGCGCCCCTTAATACTGAGTTCTCCTTTCGTGGTAATCAGCGGGTCGACCCCGCTACTGGAAGCCCCCTTCTTGAGTCTAACGACCGGGTGGATAGCGGGTACTGAGCCAGTCAAGCGCGATGGCGCTTTGTCAGTACAGGGGTATTCTTCGGGAAACGCAGCAAGGTCTAGCCCACATTTTGCATGAAGCCAGCTACTGCGAGCGCCGATAATGGCGCCTTTTCGGTTCAAAATTCCGCCCTGAAAATCGAGTCTTTGAATCCGCCCGTTGGGCCCGAAAAATCGCCATTCTCGACGCTCTCGCTACGCAGTTTCATGCAAAAAGCGGTCTAGCTGACCGTTAGCTTCTGTGATGGGCTGTACTTGGTGTTTGTCTTCTTCCCTGAAGAGCTTGTTTTTGTGGCTCGGTAGCGAGCTGTGTAAGAGCCTGGATTAAGGCGCGATATGGTTATCCTGTTGCGGTTCGATACTTTGGTAGTTGTGCGTTTCGTTTTGGTATTGGTGAGTTTCAAGGTGTAGGAGACCTTAGCTGAGGCTGTTGCAGAGAAGTCGTTATGCGTCCTTGCCGCGCTGCTCGACTTGGTTGAAAACTCTTGCAGAGTGAAGGTTACCGTACGTTTCTTCACTTCCACATCCGGAGGTGCCTCTATCGGTAAATTACTTGTGATCGGAGGGGGTGGAACGTCGAGCAATGTCGAATACACCTGCCCCTGTGCCGCATCACCAGAAGCAACGATATTTGTGGCGGTAGATACAAAAGAGATGCGACCATCGACTTTAGTAAATCCGTCTGCGCCGAGGGCTGGTAAGGTGCTTGCGCCGCCTGTGGTTTCAACCTGTCCCGCTGCTACGTTCACTCGAATAGTTTTGTTTGTCGTCAGGTCCTTCGCGAAGATATCAATCTGATTGTTTGTATCGTTGGGCACAAGATTTGATGACGAGTCACTCCACACTGCTAGCAAGCCGTTGGGGCTTATCATTCCGGTCGAGGTCGTGCCGTTGCCCGTTGTTCCTTCCGATGATGTGTCGATCCGCCGAAATGTTTTGTCTCGCTTGGAGATCCGGACAAACGCCCGGCCTGAGCCATCAAAACCGAGGTTAGTGGCAGAGGTCATGAAGGCGACAGTATCACCCTGAAATGTGATTGATGGATAAAAACTGTCGTCGTTGCCAAGTTGAGCGACTTGGGTTGTATCGGCACGATTCTCTGTAATAATGCCGCCACGACGACTGTCCAGTTCGATGGCCCATATCTGCTTCTTGCCGTTTCCTACCCGAAGGCCTGGTGGGTAATCAGTTAGGCTATCAAAAATGTTGTCCGCACTTGAGCTAAACGTCAATATGGTGCCGTTTCCGCTCAGCGCAGGGTCAAAAGCGTGGGCATTAAGTTTAAATTTGGACGTATATGGCGGACCGGGAGCAACTGAGCCATCGCTGCGAATTACCGCCTCTGAACCGAAGGGTTGGCGTTGGCGTGGTCCAGTGTAGGGATCAGTCGGGTCAGCAGCAACAAGGTTCTCTGAGTCCGTCAGGTAGGCTACTACGAAACGGTTCGGTGACGGTCGTATGGCGATCGTTGGAGATATGCTGTCTCTGTCGCCCGCGATGCACTGCCCAGAGCTAACATTTCTCAACGCACTGATCATTACGGTTTTATCTAGGCTAGGTACTCGCAAGTACACCTGCTTGAGCCCTGCAGGGTTGGGGCATGCTGGGTCGAGGTTGGTGGCCTGGGAAACGAATGCAATACCGTATGTCTTATCGGGAAATGTCGCGCTGACAGCAGGGTGGGTTGAGTCGCCATTTGACTGCGGATTGGTGCTGTTTGGTTGTCCTGTTGAAGGTATCGCACCTACGCTGACGCGTTGGATTTGACCAGAGCCCACGATGACGAAGACGTCGCGTACACCATTCGTATCGTCAGCGACAAGGTTGCTCGCAGCAGAGTCAAAGGCTGTAATGTTGGCGTTTGGGCAACGAGATGGTTTGCTGCTTCCTGCATCAGGTGCTTGTTCGTTTGTGCCAACAGATATCTGTTTAGCTGGCGATGCTGCAAGGGATTGTGCGTGGCATGGGCCCCCGGCAACCAGGAGAGTAGCCCCACCACAAAGAGCAAGTAAGGAAAGTAAGGTAGGGAGGGCGGAGAAATTTGTAAAAAACGGTCGGCGCACGGTTAATTATTTCCAAAATGGAGAGTTCTAAAGGGGTAACTGGCCCTCCTTGACACCTCAGGGGTCGACCTAAAGTTCACTGAACTAAAGGTCGATGTTTGAGCGCTGGAGTATTTTTATCTTTTCTCCTAACTGGCTGTGATTGATGACTATTATGCCCCCATAAGTGCCGCTGCTTACTGACTAGGGCGATTTTTACCGTTTTGTCGCTAACCCGCCAGGTCTATAGTTTAGGGAGAGGCTTTTTCCGTTCAAGGCTAGCGCTGCTCGAGTTGCGGGGGGGCGGGATTCGTTTCTTGATGGTGTACACGTAAAGGATTGCATGGCGACTAAGGGTTTAAAGAAAGGTTCCAAGAGGAAGGTTAAGAAGGGTGAGACCCCGGCTATGCCTGAGCCAGTGCTCGTTCCTTCTTCGCTTCCGGTGCTTGCAGCTAAAGATATGGTGCCGTTCCCGGGCGTCATGATGTCGCTCTATTTGAGCAGGCCAGCGAGTATTAAGGCGATGGAAGCTGCCATGGCGGCAGAGCAGTTGGCGTTCGTAGTCACCCAGCGCAATACAGAAATCGATGACCCAGCTACTAAAGATCTCTACAAAGTGGGAGTAGTGGCCCACATTGTTCGAACGCTGCAGGTACCAGATGGTCGTTATAAGGTGCTCCTGCAGGGTATCGTGCGAGCGCGCGTTAAAAAGTATGAAAACAGGAATAGATTTTTTAGCGCTAAAATAGAGCCTCTTCCCGCAGCTCCGGCGCGCAAATTATCGGCTGAAAGTCAGGCAATGATGAACCGTATAAGGGAGAATCTTCAGGTGCTTGTCGAATATGAGCACCTCCCCGAGGAGATGTTAATCGTAACTGAAGAGATCAACGACCCGGCTGTTCTGACGGATGTTATCCTAGCGCATTATAAACTTGAGCTCGCATATGCCCAGGCTGCTCTCGAAGAGCTTGAACCGCTCAAGCGACTTAGGATGACCGATACGGTAATATCTGATGATCTGAATAAATTTATCCTAAGCGAAAAGATCAAGGATAAAGCCCGTGATGAGATGAGTAAAGGTCAGCGCGAGTACTACCTCCGCGAGCAGATAAAGCAGATTCAGCGCGAGCTCGGGGAAGGCGATATAGGCTCAGACGATTTACAGGCGCTCAGAGCGCGCCTTGCTGCAATAGAGCTACCTCCAGTTGTGCAGGAAGAGGCGTTTAAGCAGCTTAAGCGTATTGAGAGGATGAGTCCTGAGTCGAGTGAGTTTGCGCTGCTGCGTACATACCTTGAGTGGATAACCGATCTTCCTTGGGGCAGTCGCACAAAAGATCAACTTGATCTGAAGAAGGCAAAAGAGATCCTTGATGAAGATCACTTTGGTCTCGAGAAGGTCAAAGACCGTATTCTTGAGTACCTAAGCGTTCGAGCGCTTAATCCCGATTCAAAGGGTCCAATTTTATGCTTTATTGGGCCACCGGGAGTCGGAAAAACTTCGCTAGGAAAATCGATTGCACGAGCGTTGGGTAGAAAGTTCAATCGTATGTCCCTTGGGGGTATGCGAGATGAAGCCGAGATTCGGGGGCATCGCCGAACCTACGTTGGCGCGCTTCCAGGACGGATCGTTCAGGGCTTAAAGCAGTGTGAGAGCATGAACCCGGTCTTTGTGCTGGATGAGCTCGATAAGATAGGGGCTGATTTTAGGGGCGACCCAGCTTCAGCTCTGCTTGAGGTGCTCGATCCGCATCAAAATGCTGATTTCCGAGATCATTACCTGAATGTGCCGATTAACCTCTCTGAGGTGCTCTTCCTCGCTACTGCAAACACGATGGATACGATCCCAGAGCCGCTCATCGATCGACTTGAGGTGTTGTATATTCCCGGTTACACGGCAGCCGAGAAGCACAAGATAGCGACGACCTATATCATTCCGCGACAGCTTGAAGAGGCGGGATTGAAGCGTCATAAGGTGTCTTTTACTGACGAGGCGATAGCGCTGGTTATTGAGCGTTATACTCGAGAAGCAGGAGTGCGAAATCTTGAGCGCGAATTCGGAGCGCTGTGTCGCAAGTTAGCGAGAGAGGTGGCAGAGAAGAGAAAGCTTACCCGTACAGTTGATAGTGCCTTAGTTGCTAAGTTGCTTGGTGCAACCAAGTACGATCCTGAGGTGACCGAGCAGCGTGAGGCAATTGGGCTAGCTCGTGGATTGGCATGGACCATACACGGCGGTGAAGTAATGCCGGTAGAGGTATCGCTCGCAAAGGGCGCTGGTGCACTAACGCTCACGGGACAGCTCGGCAGCGTTATGCAGGAGTCAGCTCAGGCAGCGCTTTTTTATGCTCGTGCGAATGCGGCTGTTCTTGGGCTTGAGGCGGACTTTCATTCCAAGTACGACATCCACATCCATGTGCCCGGTGGTGCAACTCCAAAGGACGGCCCATCAGCGGGAATTACGATAGCTACTGCTCTCGTATCAGCGCTCTCCGATAGGAAGGTCTCTAAGGATGTAGCGATGACCGGTGAGATGACACTGCGAGGGAATATCCTTGCCGTTGGTGGTCTACGTGAGAAGGCGCTAGCAGCGCTACAGTACGGAATTACAAAGGTCATAATACCTTTTGAAAATTTAAAAGACCTTGAGGAGATACCCGAAGAGCAACGCAAGCAAATTCAGTTTATTCCTGTGAAACATGTAAGCGAAGTGCTTGAGATCGCGATTCTGGGGCGTCGTAAGAAGGTTTCGAGTCGAAAGCGGGTGCAGGGTAAGACCAAGCGCAAAGAAAGCGGGGCGCGTGTTGGTAGTTAATCGGCAGTCTGGAGAGGGAGCTTCAACATGAGAGCTGGCTGGCTTGTAACTCTGCTAGTGCTTCTTACAGTAAATCGTAAAGCATCGGCTGACCTTCCGTGTGCTTACCTCGATGATACCGGAACAGTACAGCGAGTGGAGTCACCAGAAAAAGTAATCCCTCGCCTGCGCTCGCGCGTTGTCTGCGTTAATAATCAACCGACCAAGTTCGTAGCTCCCGAAGACGTTAAGCTTGAAGGCCCAACGCGCGAGGCCTCATTTGTTACTGACCTAGGTCCGATGCAGGTGCGGTGGCCACGCAGTGTAGAGCAGTGTTTGCGAAAGAATCCGCAGCGTGCGGTTGCTGATGCTGCGTCTGCTGTTAATCGTGCTATCAAGACAGCACGTTTTGCCTCTGAGGTTAAGACTGCTCGCAGTGAGTGGTCTATGGTCTTTACCGATAAAAAGAGCGCCATGACGCAGTTTCCGATGGTGCTCAGCTTGGGTGGGCATCCAGGATTTATGGTGCCACCGAGTAATATTTATATTATTGCTGACTATATCTCCCCTAATTGCTCAGGTGGCGAGGTAAGTGATGCGCTGCTTACACAGGTACTTCTGCATGAGATGGGGCACGTTGTGGAGTACCTCCTTCTTGGCTCTCAGCAGATGAGTGGCGACCGACAACGTGCCGAGGGATTCGCGTCGTGGTTTGAGATCTACGCCTCTGATTTTTCATCGGCTATTCCGCGCGGTCAGGTGAGAGAGTACTACCGTAGTTTGGCGAAGAATGCTCTTGCGTCAGGTTCACGCAGCTTTAGTGGATCGGCGCAAGATTACGGTAGATCCGCATTTGATTTCGTCACCATCGTCGACCGAAGGGGCATCTCTGGTTTGATGGAAGTGTACGCCCTGATGCGAAACGACGGACTCTCGTTTCAGGAAGCCCTTCATAGAAAGTTTCGCTGGACGCCGGCGGTGCTCGAAAAGGAAGCTCGGGCGATCATTGGGGAGTAATGCAACATAGAAAAGCTTTCTGTGACTTGCCGTTAGCGGGTGTGCCTGCGTATAGGGAACTGGTCGCAGGCGTAGCGGCAGCGCCGAAAATCCGTCTGTTTAAAGTATGATTAACCCGCGTGAAAAACGTCCGTCCCCCGCGAGATTGTATGCAACGCGCTAGGCTCCTACTTAATCGCTATTTTGATGCTCCTTATGGATTGATTGCCGTAGCCTTCGGCTTGGGGTTGGGCATCCGGCTTTCTGTTGTAATGGGGCTTGATTTTGTCCTGAATGATGGAGGCTTCTGGTATGCATTTGCTAAGGCAGTACGTGACGCTGGATTTGCACTTCCACACTCGATTCAATTTAATGGTGAAAGCGTTTTGGCTACCTATCCGCCGTTGGCAGCGTATGTGCTTGCAGTATTGGAGCGCTTTTCTGGTGTCGGGATTGTCCCCCTACTTATTTGGGTTCCATTTATTATCAGCGTTGCCGCGTTGGTCGCCTTCATAGCAGTGGCGCTGCGCCTGTTGGGTTATACTCCTTCAGCGTATGTAAGCATCTTTGCCTTTGCCCTGCTTCCCGTCAGTTATCGGACTTTTCTCATGGGAGGTGGTATAGCGCGTGGGCTTGGCCTCTTGTTTTTGCTACTGAGTTGGCTAGGCCTTATGAGGGCCTACGGGGAGGATAGTCGCCGAGATTTTTTTCTTGGGGGTGTGTGTGCAGGTTTGGCAGCTCTTAGTCATCCTGTTGCCGGACTACTCGCGGCTGTTGGTGGATCTCTTTTGTTAGTGCGCCGAGAGCGGATTGTGTGGGCTGGAGCAGTTGTCATATGTGCCGGTACCCTAGTTGTTGGTCCATGGCTGTTTGTGATGATAACCCGGTATGGCATCAGCCCCTACATGCTGGCTTTTAAAGCCGGTGGGCAGGGGGCGAACAGTGTAGCTATAGCGCTAGTTTCTTTGCCCACTTACGGACAGCTTGCAGTCCTCAATGCTTTAGTCGTGGTTGGCATAATCTCGGCGGTGCTTCGTGGTTGGTTTTTCGGAGCTCAGGTTTTTGTTGCGATGCTGCTTCTAATGCCCCAAAAGTTATCGAGTGATTTTGGTTGCATACCTTTTGCCCTCTTGGCAGGAGAGGGGGGCGCGGTTATCTGGAACGCTCTTAAGGCCGCTTCACCGACGCGAAGTGGCTCATTGATGCTTAGCCTTGTACTCCTACTGTTTATATTAGTAGGTGACTCAGGAGGCTATGCCAAGCAGGTGGCAGGCTACACGCTTACGTTGCAAGAGGTGCAGCAACTTCAGAAGCTTGATGAACTGTTTGGGGAGCCGCAAAAGATCACGGTATTGAGTCAGTCTTTCGTTAATGGAGGAGATGCGCTGGGCGAATGGATCGGCACTTTGTCGAAACATCGATCAGTTTTGACGCACCAGTTGCGCGAATGGACTGGTGATTTCGCTGTAGTTATAGATCAACAGCAGAAGGTGGAGGCGTGTTGTGCAAAACCAACTGCAAAGTGCGTTGAGACCGTACTGGCGCTTTCGCAGAAGATTGAGAAAGGGATATTAATCTGGACTCACCGCAGTAGTTGTCGAGGGCTTGAGCTTGAAATGCTTGCATCTAAAAGGTGTGAGCCGATTTTTCCTGACCAAGTTCCGATGATGCTCTGTTTTTAAACGGGATGAAATACAGACTCATCGTGAGATCGAGTGGGTGGTCTCGTCTCGAGTAAATGAGCAAATTCGTCTTTCCAATAAAGACACAAGGCCTCGAAAATCGAATACTTCTCGGCTAGCTGACGGCTGAGAGAGAAAAGACGCTTTGCGATATCAAAAAGAAAGTCGCGTTCTTGAGTGGGATAGTGGCTCAAATAAAAATACCACAGTGCACAACGCCGCGGCATAATGTAGTTTCTTAAAGAGTTAAGTTAATTTTTGAGTGGGATATGGCTGGCTACCTTCTGTTTCAACGTTGTGCCTCGTTGTTGATTTTTGCCACTGCGTTTCTCTTAGTGGAAGTGCCAGTCTGTGTGGCTTACCCAGCGGGTGACTGCGATAGCGACGGGATATCAGATCGCATGTACGTGGTGTCTGATACTGCGGGAAAAAACCTCTACTGTGCAAAATCTTCTACGCCGGCGGTTGCGCCCCAAAAGATATCAGTTGTTGGCGCAAGTGCAGATACGATAGCGCTTGGTTCGTGGCGCTCGAGCGGCAATTTTGCAATCGGTTACATACAGTCTCGCACCACAGGTCTAGTGTGGAAAGTTTTAACGGCCACCGCGCCAGTGTCGGAGTTCTTGCAAGCGACATTTGGTAAGCCAGGAAATATTGTGCTGCTGGGTGGAGATTTTGACGGCGATGGGGTCAGTGATGGTGCCGTGGTTGAGACTGATAAGGCACAGTTCGTGTGGCGCGTATGGCACAATATGCTTGCTGCGACTCCTGGAACGAAACGCAAGGCGATCTCTTTCGGACAAAAAAACAACGATCGGGTTTTCTTCCTCAATCCCGATGGGCAGCGGGATCGATTGGCAGTCATGGGTAATCGCAGAGGTCGAGCGACTCTTACTCTCAGGGATATGGTTACTGGAAAAAATAGTCTGCCAGTTAATCGCTTTCCAAAATTATTGATTCGAGGGGATCGCCCGCGCCCCTTTCCGCTGCAGGATGGGGCTGGTAAAGACGCAATGGGCGTGCTTGATGAAGATCAAACTGATACTAGCCTCTATGTGTTTAACCCCACAACGGGCAACCGGATCCGCGAAAAGGGTTTCGTTGGGCTCTTTGACCTCTCCGTTGGTGATTACGACACTACCCAACTTGGTGAGGAGGTAGCACTCACATCGCGTACGACCGATACGGTTATCATCTATAACCCGTTTACTAATGCGACGCCCGTTACTAAGACGAAAGTGTCGGGGGTGCCAACTGATGAGATCTGGGTGGGCGTCGTGCCTTAATGGATTATAGTGGAACGCTTGCCGCTGCTTACTACTATAGTGGAGCGGTCGTCGATTTTTCATCTGGGTGAGGCTCTAATCCTTTGCTAGCGCCTTAAAAAAGAGCTCACCGGCGCTGCTTGTTAATAGCACTCTTAAATAGAGCGCCAAACGAATTCGGCTTTTCTTCCTCTGCTGCACCAGCTTGCCAGCTACGCTTCGAACAGTCTTTGTTGCAGACCACGCACCGCTCGTGTTCATCGCGTTCAGGGTGCCAAAATGGCGAGAGGGATAAGATGAGTGCTTCTTGGAGCGGCTCCTCGAGGTCCACGTGCTCGCCTTGGTAAACTATGACACCTGGGTCCTCAATCTCGTCGTTGGGCGCGGCCCGGTCACTGGCGGTCTGGAGCACCCAATCGATATAGGCGGATACTTCGTGGCTAACAGGGTCAGCGCACGTTGAGCACTCCTGCTTGCACATCCCGGCTATGAGCCCCTTTACGAGGATGCCTCCGTGGGTGCGGGTCAGGGTCAGGTCTGCCATCGGAGCGGCTTCAAAGGCCAAAGTTGGGCCACTTTCACCTGCTTTTAGTCGGTTGTTGAGTTCATCGAGATCGATGGGGGCATCGATCTTCATACCTGAAAATGGGATGGTAGCGACGGTAATTCTCATGGGTTCTACTGACCTCAAAAAGCCCTCGTATTGTAGCTGATTCGGGCTCCTCAGGGTATAGTTCGTAGCCCAAAGAAATCGCCCAAACAACCCTTTGAGCTCAAGAAAAAGTGAGTTATAACGCAACTGGGGGCGCAAGTTTCCGATTTAGATGTCAATGTTTTAGGAGGCTTCTATGGCTATTAACAAAGTTATCTTACTTGGAAATTTGGGCAAGGACCCAGAGCTACGCTACACCCCGCAACAGATGGCTATCTGTTCTTTCTCGCTGGCAACAGGAGAAAGGAAAAAGGACGCCAGCGGCCAGTGGGTTGACCACACAGAGTGGCACAATATTGTAACCTTCGGGCGCACGGCAGAGAACTGCTCTAAGTTCCTCAAAAAGGGGCGTCAGGCGTTTATTGAAGGAAAGATCCGTACCCGTAAGTGGCAAGACAAAGAGGGGAAAGATCGTTGGACAACTGAAATTCTCGCTGACCAGGTGCAGTTTGTCGGTGGACGGGGCGAGGGAGCTGAGAGCGGCGGCGGTGACTACGGTCATGAGTCTGCTGGTGAAAGCGTTTTGGCAGGGATCCCAACAGCTGATTCGCTACCAAAGGTTGCCAACGGTGGCTCGCGCGGATCGGTTTCAAGTGAACCCGTAACATTCGACGACGATGACATCCCTTTCTAGCATCTCAGATTTTATAATCATCCCAGTAGTATCAGCGCTTATCGGCTATGTAACAAACTACATAGCCGTGCTGATGCTCTTTAGGCCGCATTCTCCAAGACGAATCTTGGGACTGTCCCTTCATGGCCTTGTGCCACGGCGACAGAAGGAGATAGCAGCAAGCCTTGGAGCGATGATTGAGAACAACCTCTTCTCTCAAGAGGATGTACGGAAGGCGCTCAGTGGCAAGGATACTGCTGATGAGGCAGCGTCATTTTTAAACGAGCAGGTTGATCTCTTCGTTCAGAAATTATCGGGACAGAACCCAATGATCGGCGCCTTTCTGCAGGGGCCGCTTCTTGGTCAGGTGAAGGGGATGCTTGGTGCGCAGATCGCTGAACGTTTTCCAGCATTCATTGAGCGCGTCGTTCAGAAAGCAGAGGGCGAGCTTAACGTTAAGGCGATTGTTCAGACGAAGATTGAAGCTTTTGAGATGAAGAAGCTTGAAGCCCTGATCTATGAGATCTCAGCGCGTGAGCTGCGAACTATTGAGGTGCTGGGCGGTGTGCTCGGTTTCATCGTTGGTTTATTCCAGCTCGTAATCATCAAGGTAGTTGTTTAGGCGCCGGGCCGTACATAATTCTTTTATGCCGATCTCAATTTCGCGACATGGCTCCGTAGCTCTTGTAACTGGCGCAAGCTCTGGGATTGGTGAGGCGTTCTGTAGAACGCTTGCAGCGCGGGGCTTCTCTCTGATTGCGGTTGCGCGGCGCGAGGAACGTTTGCAGGCGCTGAAGGGTGAGCTTGAGGCACAGTATGGTGTGCGCGTAGTTCCTGTTGCTCTTGATATAACCTCCAACGATGCGGCCGATCGCGTTGCAGCGGTTGTAGAATCAGAGGGGTTGAGTGTTGATGTCTTGGTGAACAACGCTGGGTTCGGATTGCTCGGTACCGTTGAGTCGCCCGAGCGGGAGCGAGCAGTTGGAATGGTAGACTTAAACTGCAGAGCAGTGATCGAATTCACATATCGTTTCCTGCCAGCAATGAAAGCCAGGCAGCGCGGTGCGGTGATTGTAGTATCGAGTGTGGTTGGAAGTATCCCTGTTCCGTGGTTTGCAATATATGGAGCAACAAAGGCTTTTGACCTCTATTTCGGTGAGGCGTTGTACGGAGAGTGTCACGGTACTGGCGTGGACGTTCTGACTGTTCTTCCAGGCTTAACAAAAACTGAGTTTCAAGGTGGGGCAGGGTTGAGGGAGTATCACTCCCCGTACCGCACAGCTCAGCAGGTGGTAGATACAGCGCTCAAAGCCCTCGGTCGTAAGCCTATCGTAGTGGATGGTATCTTTAATAAGATGCTGGTTCACGGTACCCGTTTTGTGCCACGTGGGATTCTCACGGCAGTGAGCCGCTTTGTGATGAAGAAAGAGTTGCACGGAGTAGCACGGTAAAATCCATGCTACAAGCTAAGCTACGGCGTCGTCTCGTCAGCTCGGGCTTTTTGTATAAGATCGTACGCCACCTGCAATTCGCGAAAGCGGGTTTCGCAGAACGCCAGTACCTCTGCGGGCATATCGGAGTGAGCATGACTATCAGGGTGGTATCTCTTGGCTAAATGGCGGTAGCGGGATTTGATCTCAGCGCTAATAAAAGCACTAACCACGTCGAGTGTGGCTCCATTTGATTCGCCATCTGCGTGACACAATTTGGCCAGCATGGCAAAGAGCGCATCGTAAAATCTTGATTCGAATCGACGACTCAGTCGCGCTTTGAGCCAAAGGAGTGGTCGTTTAATAGTAACGAAGAGTTTTCGGTTGAACATGTCGTCTAGGGAAGCGCGGCAACCCCCCCCCTGCTGCGAAAGTGGATCTTGGGTCGCTCTTCGATTTTTGGCACGTGGAAAAATCCTCCATGTATCTCAGCGGATACACGTCCGGTTTTTCCCCGCACCAAAAATCGAATATCAACCCAACCTCCACTTTCTCGCTACGGGTAGGTTTTG
>JBIIHY010000251.1:0-5051 GCA_044235305.1 Bdellovibrionota bacterium | reverse complement strand
TAGCTTAACCACATGGTGCAAAGAATGGTTTGCCATCACACCAGAATACGTTCTCTTCGGGCGCCACTCATTGAAATCAGCTTCGGTGAATTCCATGCAGCCAGACAACCCCTCCTTCTCAGCCATCTCTTCAGCTCTCCGAATCAGGTGGGGGTTTAGCTCAAGGCACTCGAACTTGAAGGTCTTGAGGCCCATTTCCTTCATCAGCTTGGCGATGCGCATTTCAGTATCGCAATATCCCGCCCCGACACTCAAAAAAACAGAGTCTTGCGCAGCTCCTAGCAGGAGGTTTTTTGCAAAAAATTCGTCAATTCCGGAGAAGCCTGACTCAAGAAAGTTAGGTTGTAGGTATCTATCCTTCCAATAATGAAATATCGCCGGAAGGTCGTGGATGTTTTTAAGTTCCTTGTAGTTTTCGATCTCTCTTTGTTTTGCTACATCGTAAGCATTAGCGCTCTTGGGGCCGGGTGCTTTATGTAGTCTAAAAATCATTTGTAGCAGGTTTTTCATTTCCTGAGCCCTTCATCAAGTTCTTTACTATCTGCACCTTGGCGGATTGTACATTCAAATTGGACAAGAGCAATAGCGAGCACTTCAATCCCTGCCCCCTCTGCCAGCTACCATGAGAACTGGCCGTCACCGCGTATTATGACGGCAAACTTCTACGGCCTGCACGGTACGTTTAAACGGTGCTTACGAGCGCCTTCTCGCACTAACCCACTCGGTCAAAAACGCCATTTCACTGCAAAATACAGGCGAGAACCGATATTAGCCGCGTCACAAGCATAGGATTCGTCATCCTAATAAAGCTTCGTACCTTTCACCCAAAAACGAAATCACCCGATGCGCAGCCCCTTGTACGTGACATCGCCTATCATGTTGCTCCTGATGCTCTCGGGCTTGGCGGGAGCGCTCTCTGCGTATCTCTTTCACCTGCTAGAGAACGAGCAACGCTTACAATCTCACCTACTCCTTGAACTGCCAGTCGGAGAGAGTTTTGTATCTTTGCATCATAGCGGTTCACAACCAGGGTGTTTTGGATCAATCTCCTATTCACTTGTCCCAGATAGGGGACAGACAGCAATCTCAGCCCAGGCGTGGCTTGCTCTTTCGGTCGAGGGGAAAGAGCAGATATTCGAAGGGTCATGCAGTCTGTTCTTCAATGCCCTGGGACAGTTTGGAACGTCGCTCTGCAAAACTGAAATCAACGGGAACGAACTTCGCTTTGGAACAACTCACATCGACCCGATAACCCTACAAGTCTATCTTGGTCGAGAGTCTACTACTCCGATTGTGCAACAGAACTTCCCGGGTCCAGTAACTCTAGCCTCTGATGGCAGACTATATTCAGTACGAGCACCCTTTGGCTCACGAGTCACTGTGCCGAGCTTTGCCGAGCTGCAAAGCTTTACCCAGCTTCCCCAGATTGCAACAAAAGCGGAAGCTTGCGATCGACGTTCACGATCAGCACTGGAAATTCCGATATCAACGCTTCGAACCATCCACCAACGGGCCACTAACCTTATCCCCAAAGGTCTACTATGATCGCAGCCCTTATGCGACCACGACTACTCTCGTTTAAGAACAGGTGGAGATCGTCTGCTCGCGCCACGCGCATATACCGCGACGTAGCAGTGCTTACCCTTTCACTCTCTCTTATGATCGGTATGTATCGGGCGACCACCTGGGGGCTACTTCAGTTTCAACAGCTCCCTCTTCTGGTGCATCTGCCTATTTCGATCCCACTTAGCCTTCTACTCGCAGCCCTGGCCGCGATGTCTATTATCTCTGCCCTTTCGCACGCGATAGGACACATCTACCTGGCAGATGACCTCGACCTTCTCCTTGCGGCTCCTGCAACCCCACAGCAACTTTTCTGTGCGCGCTTTCTGAACGTCGCTCTATCGGTCGCATGGATGCCATTTGTATTCATACTGCCGGTGCTTGTGGCGCTTGGAACAGCCTACAACGCGCCACCCCTCTTCTATGCGTTGGCACCTGTAATTCTTCTCCCCTACTTCGTAATTCCCTCAGCGTTAGCTACTCTCGCTGCAACGGTTATCATGAGCGTCATCGATCCACGCTGGACAAGACCTCTTGTAGTAACAGGCGTCTTCATCGCCCTCACAGCGATTTACTCGGTGGCAGACTCAGTCGCTACGGTGTTTACCAACAGACACGACCCAGACCAGATACTACGGATACTCAAAACGGTGACTGCTGCTCATACCCCGTGGTTGCCCTCAACGTGGGCGGCAAACGCACTAGCCGAGCTCCTTAGCCCTTCGGGAAAACACCTGTCTCTACGGATTGGGTTGCTCTACTCAAGTATGGTGGCTGCAGTAACTGCTGCATGCGCACTAACAAACATCGTGCATGGATACGCATACACCAAATCCCGCAACAGCTCGCGTTCAACCCAGTTACAACGGCGACAATCGCTTAGAAGAAAGACTAGCTGCTCTACCTCTCCTACTCGAGCTATCTTGACCAAAGAGTTCCGAATGATATTTCGAGACCTTGCGCAAAGCTCTCAGGTTATTTTTCTTGCGGGGCTCTGTATTCTCTACCTCACTAACCTGAGACTTTTTCTGGCACTCGACTCATTTCCGGATGAATCACGAGCTCAGTGGCAAGCTATCTTTCTCATCATGCACGCTGCTATAACGGCATTTTTTACAACATCCCTCTGCACGCGCTTGGTCTTCTCCTCAGTATCACTTGAAGGAAGGCAGTTTTGGATCTTGCAAACTTCCCCACTGCCGATACGAGCACTCCTCGAGAGTAAGTGCCTAGCCTGGTTCATCCCGATATCAGCCCTCTCGGCGCTACTCTTTGCAACGGGCGTCTTTTTAATCGTCGGTAAGCTAGAGCTCGTCGTGCTGTATACCGCACTTAGTTTCTTTATCACCTACGGCATCGTTGGGCTCGGCGTTGGCCTAGGTGCTCTCTTTGCTGACTTTACCTGGGAGCACCCCTCACAACTCGCACTGAGCTTCGGGAGCTTCCTCTACATGCTCTGCTGCGCTGGTCTTATAATGCTTAATATCTTTCCCCTTGCTGCAATTCTTAGACTATCCGCTCAATTATCGCACCTTGATGTCATCTCTGGTGCTTTTGGGATACTTTTAACCTCTTCGCTCTTAATTATACTAAATACGTTACTTGCACGCGGAGCCTTAAAGGTAGGCGCGAAAAAATTGATGGATGGAGAGGGGTAATTCGAACGCGCCGCCGTGGAACCGTTGGCGGCGCAGGCCCCTATCTTTGACCAGCGCTTCAAAAGGAAGCAAGCAGCTAGAAAAGCCACAATGCAGGAAATATAAATTGAGCCGAGGCGGATTTGAACCGCCGACCCACTGGTTAAAAGCCAGTTGCTCTACCGACTGAGCTATCGGCCCATAAGGGACTTCCTACCGACTGCTTGTCCGCCGTAGCTCCGAAGGAGCGAAGGTGGAAGCTATCGGCCCACATCCTCATAAGTATACGAAAATACCACTCGCTTGTCACTAATCCCGAGCCGGATATCGCTATGAGAGATTAAAGATAGCCGTAAAACGCTCAACTAGCTCATCTCGAGTGCAAGTATCGTTCACCAGCACTGGGGTTCCAGACGGTGGCGCTTCAAAGCTTGAGCGCAAGGTTGCTGCATATTCACGACTTACTTTATTACCGCGGCCATGCAACCGCTGCAGCGTAAGCTCTTCCGGCGCATCAACGAGCACGAACACCACATCCGGATGGGTGTGCGTAACGCGATCTCGGTGCTTCTGCCGGTAGGCGCCCTGCATAAAAATACATTGCGGGTGCTTTGCTTTTAAATCGGTAATGCGCTGACAAACGACCTCAAAGAATTCGTCTCTAATTTCGTCGGTGAATGGTTGTCCCTGGGCGATAGCCGCCCGCATCGCTGGTGTCATGTCCTGGTCGAGATCGTAGCTAACCAGCCCCAGTCGTTGAGATACCGCCTCACCGCTGTAGGTCTTTCCCACACCGGCAACGCCAAAAAGAAAGATGTATGGGGGAAGATTATCAGACATTAGTGTGGGCGGGAGTCTGCATCAGCGGCACTTCAAAAGCAACTGCACGGCCAATTGCTGCGATCAAGCGATCTAAGGCCGAGGTTGCCCCCCGCAATTACTGCATTCGATAGCTACCCCACCCTTCTCGTCGCCAGAAACCCGCACATTGACCTGGCCACGATACTCTCCCTCCTGACCCGAAGCGACCACCCCCGGACCATCAAGAGGAAAACGCCTTCCTGAGAGTTCGAAGAAAACCTTTACCCCCTGAGCCTCTACTCCTGAGACGTTACGAGCCTTGACCGAAACCGAACGCAGCTGACTACTACTGCCGTCTCCCCAGACCTTTGCCGGACCGTAGGTAACAGCCATCTGCGCAGCCGGAGGAGGTGGCGGCGGAGGAAGCAGCTCTGAAGCCAGCCATCCGCCCAATAAAACAACGACAACCAATCCCAATACGCCTAAAGTTCCCGCATATTCCTCCGCCCATGAAGGGGAAATCTCAGGTTTAGGTTTGTGCCGGGCGAGACCTACCTCCATCGGCGATCTCGTTGGTCCCGTAGGGAAATTTTTGTCCTTTTTAGCCATATCGCTGACTTGCTATCACTAGTCTAATCCTAAAGCCGGCCCCAATCATCGAGCAAGACACTCAAATCGTCAGTTGTCCCCTGAAACGGCCCGACACTCCCCAAAATTTGAAAAAAATGTCGTCCTCTGCAATAGTTACCTCTTAGCTAGGAGATTTGCGGAGCTTTTACCAAGGGTCCTTTAGCCGGCAGCACGAACTAGACTGTTAGACGATGAAACCAAAGAGCCTGCTCAAACTAGCCCTCAGCGCCGCGATGATATGGCTCATATCACAGTCGGTTAACGCAGAGACCCTCAAGCGGACCTTTCAGTCGATCCCACCCCTCTCTGTAGTTTTAATAGTCGCTGCATACACTGTGGGTCAGCTGATGAGTTCGTTTAAGTGGTGGACAATCGTGCGCGCCGGCGGAATCCCAGCCCCCTACACGCAGGCGCTCAAGG
>JBIIHY010000250.1:0-5055 GCA_044235305.1 Bdellovibrionota bacterium | reverse complement strand
TGGTGTCGCGCTCGCTTCCTAATGTGCGCGCCGAAGATATATCCGTAACTATAGCGGAGCAGCGCGTAGTCATTCCAGGTGCCGAGGAGTCCGTTGATTCTGCGCACGCTCCTGTGCCCTTTCTACTCTATTGGCGTGTGCCAGCAGACCAGTACAACGGCTTGGCTGGTTTAATGATTGGGCTACTTATCTTTGTAGCTACCCTTGCTGGTCTGGGGGGGTACATCTTTGGACAGTATACTCTCAGTAAGCACCACGTGCTCGGGAGGTCCCAACGAGTTGAAACACGCCCTGCGGTAGTAAAGACTGCATCGCCTAGCGCGGGTGAGTTGGAGGAGGATAAAGAGTGAGCACGGTGAATTTTAGAAAGCTCTCCGTTCACGAGCAACTTATCGTTGCGATGGGTGTTTTAATGGACGGCGCAGATGCTGCGCAGTACCTCGAGCGTGATTCTCAGCGTGGTGAGCTACTTGCGGGGGCTGCATCAGAGCTAGCGCTACTCGAGCTAGACAGCCGCTTGCCATTTGTTGGAACTCTCGTGCGTTTGGCGCTGGAGACACATGAGCAGTGAGCAGGAGACACTCGATGAGCTTAAGGCGTATCGAGGTAAAGTGTATGATGAAGTGGTGCGACGAGCAGAGCTGGTAAAGACGATGGCGGCGGAGGTGGCAGCAGCAGATTTTTTGGTAGGTGGTGTCGGGTGCGATGCGTCTCCGCCGCATGTGACTGCCGCTGAGCTACAGCGACGAGAGGCCATGAAGGCAACCATGAAAAAGCGTCATGCAGCGCTCGTCTCAAAGCATCGCCAGGCGCTTGATGACCTGCGCAGTGCGGAAGAGCGCCTTGTTGAGGTCGATGAGCAGATACGCACAGCGGAGAGTCGAAATGATGTGGGAAGCATGATAGTGGGGGAGGAGTAGCGTGAGTGAAGGAGCCGTTCCACCGGCGCAGGAAACAGGAGACGTGCAGATTTGGGAGCCGCGGCGCACCCTGCGGCGGGTTGATCCCGTTGACGCCCGATTGTCGCGAGGGTTTCTGCGGTGCCATCCCGAGAAGTGGTTTCCCGGATTCGCCGCGCACTGGTTGCCAGTAACCCACGCCTTAGCGTGTGAGGCACGGTTGGCAGAGGTCAAGCCTGTTATGGTGCGGCCATCTGCGGGAGATGCCTCTTTTGTTGGTTCAGTTGACGGGGAGTTGTTGCTACTCTCTGTTGACGCTGAATCCGCTAAGGCACTTGGTGAAGAATTTTTGCCAGGTAGCGCCTCTGACGCTAGCGCCGCAATGGTTGAATACCTGATGCGTCGATTGCTCTCAACGCTAGCTCTATCCTGGAGTGGACCTGAATCTTCAACCGTGCGCTTCGAGCCAGATGTATCCCCATCTGATGTGCATGTTGTCGCATCGGTTCGCGTCTGTGTGAATGTAAACTCGGTGCTGTGTACTGTGCTGATTGGCCTTGGGCAGCGGATGGTGGATACGTTTGACGGGTTGTGGCGCCGGCAGGTGCAATCATCGTCGCGGGTGCCTCAGGGTTCATCAACCGTCCGCATTGAGCTAGCGCAACTCGCTATTCCTCCGCAGATGCTCTCTGATTACCTTTTAAAGGGCACGGTTATTGACCTAGAGATAAAGGCATCGGACTCGGTTACGTTGCGGGTTGGCAACCGCCCCTGGATGCCTGCTAGATTGGTCGCAGTTGGAGGGGTCTATGGCTGTGAGATGATTCCAGGAGCGATTTCGACACCGACTGTACCAGAGGGGACAACCCGTCTTTCGGTTGAGCTCGGTACGTTGACGATCGATGCGCAGGGGATAGCTGAGCTGGGGCAACCAGGTGCAGTGCTGGTGACAGAGCTACCACTAAGTGAGCGCGTAAGTCTCGTTATCAATCAAGAAAAGGTCGGCGAGGGTCGCTTGTGCGTGTACGAAGGCCGCTTTGCGCTTGAGGTGCAGTAGTTTTTGGGGTACCTGATTTAAGAAGGTTGTGCCCTCCCCAGTAAAAACGGCTACTAGCCCCAAGCTGGCGCGCGGTTTATCCTGGGCGCCATGGAAGTCTCTTCTGATACTCTATCCTTACTAACAGCTCTCGTTCTTTTCACCTCATTTGTGAAGGTAACCACTGCACTATCTATAGTTCGATACGGTCTTGGGCTGATGGGTGTAGAGGTAGGGGTTGCTGTGCTGGTTGCATCGTGTGCGCTGGCTGTTATTGCAGCTCCACCCGAGCTTAAAGGTTTAGGCGTGCCGACTGCTTTTACATCAGAACCAGGCGCAGGGCAGTCACAAGAGGTTTCAGCAGAGCAGGTGGCAAAGACACTCACCCCGTATATGCAGAAGCGTATCGATATGCGTGTTGCTGCAGCGCTCTCACTTCAAACAAACGAGCGCGGAGAGCTTTCAGGTGATGCTCGCTCGCTGGCGCCAGCCTTTCTCGTGTCTGAGCTGCAGGAGGCGCTCAAGATTGGGTGTCAGTTGCTAGTTCCGTTTGTGGTGCTCGATCTGTTGATCGCTCATCTTTTGACATTGGTCGGCGTGCGCCAGCTTTCAGCTCAGGTGGTTAGTCTACCGTGCAAGTTGCTGCTCTTCCTTTCAGTTGATGGGTGGACGTTGGTGGTTAAGAAGTTGCTCGGTGTGTAGTAGTAGCATGAGGCGTATATGGATCTGCTAGACTCAAGCTCAATTCAGCAGGTGCTTAGGGTGGTATGGTTAGCAGCTGTGCCCCTGCTCTTTGTGCCGGTGGTAGGGTTTGCCGTGTCCCTGGTGCAGGGGATGATGGGAACGCGTGAGGGGTCTGTTGCGTATTCAGCGCGCGTCCTTGCAGCAGCAGGAGCTGTTATCTTCTTCGGTGCCGCAGTGTGGCAAGGGTTTCAAGAGCTGCTCCGTCAGGTTCTACAGTAGCAGGAGGATAGTTTGGTCGCTCTGCTAGCTGCAGCATTCGTTACCCCAGTGATTCTAGCCGCTAGCGCGCTTGCGGCCTCTTTCTCCATCTCTGGAGCTGACGCGAACGGGAGTGTTCTCTTTTTCCTTATCGTGCTTGCGCCGGTCTGTGCTGCTGTTGCTAGCGCTGTGGTGTGGCGCTGGTGCTTCGGTGGTCCGAGTGGCGCTAACGGTAGCGAGGGTGCATCCGCCAGCGTGTCTCTACTGTGCGGAGTCGCTGTGTTGTGTGTTGAGCTCCACAGCGGTGCGTTCCTTGATACTCTCAGGCACGTGGCACAGGAGCAGGTCAGTGTGCCTGCTCAGCTTGCGCTCTCTGCTTTATTTGAGCTCTCGGTTGCCTCTATGCTTACCATTTCAGCGGTTATGCTCGCAGTGCTTTCAGTTGAGGTGCCGCTGCGGATCTTGCTCTCTTCTATTGCGTCGTACGAACCCTCCGGGGCGCTCATTGCTGCTCGATGTATGCTCTCAGTGTGGCTCCTGTTTGCCGGGATGAGTCTTATTTCGGATTCATTCAGTGAACGTTTTGCCCGAATAATTTCGTCGTTTGTTGGCTAGCTGCTAAAGGGGTTAGATGCAAGAGCCACGTCAGCGCACAAGCGAAGAGCTGCAGGAGCTACGCCGAGAGGGGCTCGCCGCGCACAGCCCAGTAGCCACTCGGCTTGTGGTGGTGGCGGGTGTGTTGATCTGTTCAGTCGTAGTGCTACGTCATACGCGTTTCGATACCACTGCCTTATTAAGCGTACACTCGCTGCTCGTGTTGCTTGGTACGCTCATAGCTTCTACCGCAGTGGTGACGCTTAGCCTTGGGCTCCTTTCACCGCTTCTACAACGCAAAGGCCTTGTAAAAGTTGCGCTACTAACACCTCGGTTGCGACCGTTTCCCAATCGTGTGCCGTTTACCCAGCTACTGCTAGGGTTTCTCCTAGCGCTCGTGGTAGCTTTGTATCTAGGATATCGCTTCGCTGGGGCGATATTCTCTCCGGCCGTTCTTGCTGTCTCACTTCCCTTTAAGCAGCTCGCAGATCTCTTCGAGAGTGAGGCGCTGTGGGTTGCAGGTGTCTCAACGATTATCGCCCTTATCGCTGCCTTCGCTGCTCAACGTCGCTTTGTTCGCGGGGCATAGTTACGGGGTAATTCGCCGCAGGGCTTTAAGCAAAGAATATGCAATGGCAACCGCCTCGATTGCGTAAAGGGCAGTAAAGAGTGCCGGCGAGGGATTGAGAGAGAGCTCCAGCTGCCGAGTGTTTAATAACATAACCATCGCGCCTACGGTCACACCGAGCATACGTTGCGGTGCGGCACGAACTATCCAGGCCGCAACGGGCGCGGCCAGCACTCCTCCGAGTAGCAGAGCACCGACGGCGCTCCAGGGGATATCTGTTGTGCCGATGCCGACCAAGAAGCCAACGCTGGCCGAGAGTGCTACAAAAAACTCTGCCGCATTAGTCGTGCCTATTGCTGTGCGCGGGTTGAGGGCGCGCGATGCCGTTAGGGTTGTCGTAACGATTGGGCCCCAGCCACCGCCGCCGGTAGAATCGACTATCCCGCCAACAAAGCCGAGAGGTGCAACCCAGCGGGCGGTTCTAGGGCGCTTCTGTTCGCCTATGGTCGGGTAGGTGAAGCGGTAGAGTACAAATGCTCCCAACGCAAGTAGCAGGCTTGAGGTCCACGGTTTCGCCGCTGCAAGATCAACAGTGCTGAGAAAAACGGCACCGATAAATGCTCCGGCCGCACCGGGCACAGCCACCTTGATGAGGGTATGACGGTCAACATTCCCGAAGCGCAGATGCGCCACCCCGCTTATCGATGTAGTTCCAAGCTCAGCGAGGTGAACGATTGCGGACGCTGATGCAGGGGAGAATGCAAGCGCAATAAGCACTGAGCTGCACGTAATACCGAAAGCCATCCCGAGAGCGCCGTCTACGAGCTGAGCAAGGTAACCAGCGATTGATACGAGCAGGAGTTGCCACATGTGAGTACTAGTAAGAGCCTGTGGTACCGGTACCTAAAGATTCTGGCTTTGTAAACCCACAATACGAGTCGAACGAGGTCGCTGATGGAGGTCGTTTTCTCCTTTACTCGTTTCAGCATAGGTCGTACAGTATTCTTTTGGCTTTT
>JBIIHY010000249.1:0-5060 GCA_044235305.1 Bdellovibrionota bacterium | reverse complement strand
ATTGCAGCTGCCAAAGCCGGGATTGAGGGATTAACACGGGCAGCGGCTGCAACCTACGCAGCCCGAGGAGTTAGGTTTAACTGCATCGCTCCTGGACTAACCAAGACTCAGATGACCGCAGCTATTACCTCTAACCCCTCGGCTGAAAGCTACTCTCGAGCCCTTCATCCTCTGGGACGGCTCGGGGAACCTGAGGATATTGCCGCCGCTGTGGGCTTTCTTGCCTCTCCCACTGCTGCATGGATAACGGGACAGGTACTTGGGGTTGATGGAGGACTTAGTCGGATTAAACAGGGGGCGACACGCTAACGAAAAGTCGTGTCACTCATGACTATCCCGCATTTTGCAATCCTGTACCTGCAATCCTTTACCGGGGCCACTCGAAAACACCGCACTCAGCGGCTAACCAGCTGAAGAGTGGTAGTTCGACATCTTCCAAATACGTTGCGCGCAAGCGCCGAGAAAGTGCTTAAGTTAGAAATCTTGCTGGGAGAAAAAGTAGCCCCAGTCCAGAGGAAAAGTACAGAGGAAAAAACCGCGGTAGAATGCGTCGAGCGTGGGCAGATCTCCAGAACCTACCTCCCACCCACAACCTCTATACGCAGATAATCTCCCCTCGGATCGACTGCGGATATCAGAAGCTCAACCCGATCCCCAAGCTTCAATCCTTTCGGTCCGCGCACAAAGACGGTGATGTATATCTCGTCTAACTCAACCAAGGGCGACTTAAGGTCGAGCCGAACAACTGTTCCTGCGATCGGTTTGTTTTTTGGTCGCTGCTCCAAGTAACGGAACAGCCAGTATCGCCGCGTCTCTCGACTTGCAACCTGTGCCGATTGCAGATGCGTTTCAACTTCAGCAGCGATCGGCTCAAACTCGTCTTGATTGATCCACGGAGCCCCCGATTTGAGAAAAGCAATAAACTGCCGCTGATGGCAGAGATCGAGGTAGCGACGAATTGGTGATGTCGCCTGGATGTAGGCATTGAGACCTAAACCCGAGTGAAAGCGTGGCTCAAACGAGACCGTTGATTTCTTAAGCTTAGTGCGGGCGGAGAAATCTTTCGCTGGTCCCTCTGGAGTATCAGCGCTCTTGGCCGCAACCTCGTGTACCTCTTCAGGCCGCTCCTGACCTCGAAATAGAACCGGAAGATTGTGCTCAGCAGCAAAAGTCGCCATTACTGAATTGGCAAGAACCATCATCTCAGCGATAAGCGAACGAGCTGGACTGTCCTCGTCGATCTCAAGTAAGCGGATCGAGCCATCCTGCTCAAGAAACGGAACTACCTCTCTCTTGTGTACCCGATTAGCCCCCTGCTGGATTCGTACCGCCTCACACGCCGAAGCGATCTCGTGCAGCGTGAGTAATGTTGGGTCTCCGGCCTCCAAGTCTCGATCTACGTCATCATACGAGTAGCGCTTGGCTACTTTTATAAACGTTGGAACAACCTCACTCCGTTCAATCTCATACTGTGGAGAGAGCGAAATAATGACCGACAGACATGGCCGAACAACTCCCTCTCGCAAACTCAGAGCACTCTCAGAGACTGCCTCAGGAAGCATATTCACGGTTTGGTCGGCGCAGTAAATTGATGTAGCTCTACGCCGAGCCGATGCATCGAGCGGCGAGCCCGGCGTAACTAACCACGAGGCATCAGTGATATGGATCCCAAGCTCCCACCCGGAAACTGTCTGCTCAAGCGACAGTGCATCATCCATATCCTGGGTTGAGATATCATCGATGGTAAAGCTTCGTTTCCTGGTGAGGTCTCTACGAAACGAGCGCTCTTCTTCCGGAAAATCAGCTAATGCAACTGCTGCACTAATCGCCTCAACTTCTTGCAATGCCGAAGCCGGATGTGCAACAGGGATATCATGCCGGATAAAAGAGAGGTTCGTATCTCGGTGAAAGTGTCCAATCATCGAAAGCAGCTGAAATGCCTGCTTCTCATGGGGCATATTCTCTGGAAGCCCAAGCTGCTCAACGCACAAGTGCAGCAGCTCTCTAGCTTCCTTCTGTCGCGCCATATCGGATATCTGAACATTGGCTGCGACCTCTGAAAGGAGCACGATATTATCGTGCGAGCCAGGCGGAATAGGGATCGAAGAATCACTCACACGCTGACGAAAGAATTCGATCGTCTGCTCTCGCAACGCACTCTTTCGACGCTTAACCTCTTCAGCTCTTCTAAGGTCCTCAACAACGTGAAGAGCACGGGGCTCGAATCCATCTTTATCGCGCTTAAAATGGATCTTCTCTGCAACCAGAGCGATGCGCAGCCCCGCATGCTTCTCGAGGGTATTACTTCCGAAGTAGCTCGCGCACAGCTCTTCAACAGAGAACAGTCTCGTATCCTCATGAACAAAAGACCATATCTCTGCAACGTTCAACGCTTGAGCCTCTTCCGCTATGGAAGCTGAGACCTGATTGAGAAGGTCCGCTCGGCCAGACTGCGTTGTCGGAATCGTCACAGCGTTACCAGGAAGCAGGTACAGGCGCACCTTAGGCAGCTCTATTTCGCGCGCTCGAGAATTAGCAATCAGGTACTTATCTTTTTTTACTCCGACAACCAGTCCGAGCAACACCTCACCACCCTCGTCGTACTGTACGAAGCGATTGAGAAACGGGTCAGCCGGTGGCTGTGCTTTTGAAGGTGGGGGCTTTGCGGACCCCTTGGGGAACATCGACATAAGTGATGACTGTGCGTTAGGTACGCGGGGAAGTCAAACTACCACCGCCACTGGTCTTATCCTTGCAGAGCTGCTCTCAATTGAGAATTAAACGCATCTGCGCTTGCAACCATCAGCGCCTCAAACTCGCTCATATTCGCTGCTTTGCCCTCGAGCAAACCGCGCGAGACGTTAACAAGACCTCCCCCTCGCTTACCGCTTCGTTCGCCAAAACCTGCTACTGAGTCGGCGGCACCCGCACCCTGCGCTCCGAGGCCTGGAATCAAGAAATAATTAGTCGACAGGATTCGGCGAAGACTCCTAGCTTCCTCAGGATACGAAGCACCAACGACCGCACCGAGCCCAGACCAACCACTGCTACCCTGCAGTCGATGCGCCTGCTCAGCGAGCCAGTGTGCTACGTGCTCACTCACTGTCCTTCCACCACTCTGTAGCCCTTGCAACGCCTTCGCGCCTGGATTGGATGTTTGAACGAGGACAAAGATACCTTTTCCGTGTCGTTCACAATCGGCAATAAAGGGCTCAAGTGTATCAAAACCAAGGTAGGGATTAACGGTCAATGCGTCCCCTTCAAACGCTGAAATCTCTCGCCCATTAACAACAGTACGTCCCAAAAACGCGGCGCTGTAGGCTGCGGCGGTGCTACCGATATCTCCCCGCTTGGCATCGATTATAACAGGGATCCCTGCTGCCTTAAGGTTCTCACACAGACGCTTAAATGACGCGAGGCCGGCAAGGCCATACTGCTCAAAAAACGCCGCATTGGGCTTAGAAGCTGCAACTCTGCCGCGGATAGCAGAGACGAACACGTCACAAAAAGAATCGAGCACGCGTGAGACAAACTCTTCGCTCGTCTTAGATGAGCTGTCTGCCTCTGCGAGTAAGAACGCCGGCAGCTTCTCTATTACTGGGTCGCATCCAGCTACCAAGACACTCTTGGAGCTTTCAATCGAACGCTCTAATCGATCAACGAATACTGCTGTCATAATGGGCCTCCACTCTTCGCTCGTAGTAAAATAAAGGGGTCGATTGTCTGGTCGTCATCCACGGCAGCAGCAATAGATCGAATCTCGTTCAAAAACACGCCCCAATTCCCCGCGCACTTAGTAAAGAGCGCACGGAAGGAATCAAGTGCTGTATTGTACAGCATCAGCTGCACGATCTCTGCGTTGTGCACTGTCTTTAAGACAGTTAGTCCAGGATACTTGGTCCGCAGCGGTGCTACCATCTCCGCAAATACCTCACCTCTCCTAGCAATCTTCTGCTCTGAAGCGAGCTCTGCGTTCTTATAGAGCGCGTCCAGTGCCGTGTAGAGCTTTGTGATGGCATCTGCAAGCTCAAACACCCGCTCTCGCTCAAGAGTTACACCCTGTACAAGAGCCCTAGCAACTTCACACTCTTTCTCAGTACTCACACAATCGGCGGCCCGCTTGGCGAAAAATTCTACTGTTGCTTGAGTGCCAACAAAGTGGGCGAGGCTTTCGTTGAAAGCTACGTTGTTCTTTATCCAAACCGTTGAGTGCACACTTTCATGGATAACAGTATTAGCGATACGGGTCTGTGAGCCTTTTAGGGTTGTTGAAAGAACCGGATCATCGAACCATCCCAAGGTACTAAAGGCATCTGTATCTCGCACCCATGCCTCATACCCTGCGGCTTCGAGATCGCGCGCCTCTTCATCGGCGTCAGCTTTCTCGAAAAAGCCCTTGTATGGCACGCGGCCTACTATTGGGAACCACCATGTGTGCAAACTGAATGAGTCGCGCCGCGCTCCAACGACTACCCATGCAAGCGAGTCCTTTCCAACATCTGAGTACGACGTAAAGGAATTGCCCGGGTCGAGACCTATATCACCGGCAAAGCCCCGGGCCGCAAGAACAATAGAGAGCTTTTGTCGGTCAGCATCTGAGGTTTCTTTATCATCGATAACCTTTTGAATATCGCGCCTACCAGCTAAGATCTTCCCCTGCTCGTATGCTGCACGCATAACGTACATTGGAGAGCATGCGGAAACAGAAACGAGCACGCACAGCGCCGCTACTCCCCTCATGAGACCTGTGCGACACTTCATTACCTCACCCAGCGCACCTTGCATCACAGCACCGCTCTCATAACGCTAAAAGCTAGCACTCCAGCCACAAGATCATCCGCCATAATTCCCGTTGCACCAGGAAACCGCTCGGCCCAGCGAACTGGTCCAGGCTTAATCACGTCAAAAACTCTAAAAAGGAGAAATCCAAACAGTAAATGGAGAAAATTATTCGGCGAAACGCAGATCAACGTGACAAAGATACCAGCCCACTCGTCTATCACGATCCACTGAGGATCACGATCCGCCTTCTCGCCAAAGCGACAAACGGCACCCGTAGC
>JBIIHY010000424.1:0-5081 GCA_044235305.1 Bdellovibrionota bacterium | reverse complement strand
TTTACGCAAGAGATTAGTAACCGAGGATGTGCTGTTTAATCCTCGAATAAATCGTGTATTCTCTAGCATACGTGTGAGTCCAGGTATTCATCTGTGGCACGAGTGCCTCGTAATCAGTAGAGCGCACCAGCTCTTGAATCTCTCGTGCCGCAGCCTGGGGGTCTTGGTAAGCGGTAAGAGTTAAGGCGAACGGGATGTACTTCAGCACATCTCTGGCGCCGACATAGATTGGAACAGCTCTACATAGAATTGCGTCGATTATTTTATCTGAGATGTACGTGTCCCAGATTCCATTCTCCATACACACGGAATAGCGATAGGCTAGTAGACCGTCTCTTTTATTACTGAGCTCGCCTTTGCTACCAGGAACGTGTAATCCTCTGCCGTAGACGTCTACCAAACCAGAAGACGCCAATTCCTCCGCTAATCGCACCCGATGGGCATAGTCTCCATGGGACAGGCCACTTGTTACCATACTGACCGACTTGCACTTGTGGGACGTGAGGGAGTCCCTGAGGTACTCCTTCAGCTGGCCCTCCATGTGGTAGAACATCCCACACGGAAACGAGATAAGATTCCCCTCGATGTTGTATTTTTCGGCTTCGGCGCACGTATACACCACCGAACAATACTCTCCAATGTTGCGATCGAAATAAAATCCGTGGTCGGGTGGCTCTTGAATGAAGCCGATGACGCGCTCCCTGGGAACCTGTATTGGGAAGTCTTGCTTTGTGTTGAAAACAACGAGCCACTCGTATGAATCATCGTCAACGAAAGTGATTCCATCGGAGGGGCTGTACAAAGACTGATCGACGATGCGTCGATTGAGAGAACCCGAGTCTGTCCAGTTGCAAATGGCTCGAACGGAAGTACTCATGACGTCAGCAATGCAGCCCTATAAATCAATCGTATCTTGGTATGCGGGTACAAACACATTCCAGCCAAACTCACTCTCAAGAGTGCTCTTAAAATGCTCGGCGCTCTCACGCTCCCCGTGTACAACCGCTACTTGGCCTGGACTACCTGAGCACGAGCGACACCAGCGCAGAAGCTCATCGCGGTCGCCGTGTGCGCTGAGACCGCTTATTTCATGTACCTCCGCTTGCACGGGCACCTCTTCGCCAAAGATGCGCATTGTTTTGTTGCCGCTCTTCAACCAATCACCGCGTGAACCAGGGGGTTGAAAGCCAACAAAGAGGACGGTGTTCCTCGCGTCAGAGACCCTATGCCGCAGGTGATGCAGAATACGACCGCCAGAGAGCATCCCGCTAGCTGATATAATGATCATCGACTCATCGATAGAATTAAGCGCGATCGACTCGGCGCGTTCCCTGGTGTAGTACACCTTAGATGGTTGGAAGGGCTGAAACCCCTTGCGTAGTAGCTCACGGGACGTGGCATCGAATTCATCTGCATGGCGACGGTAGATCTCTGTTGCATCACGTGACATCGGGCTGTCGATGATGACGGGGAGGTCGGGTATTCGCTTTGCTTGCTTCAGTTCGCGCAGATAGTAAAGGAGTGTTTGTGTTCTTCCCACTGCAAAGCTTGGGATTAGTACAACTCCCCCGCGCTTTGCGGTGCGGTTGATAATGTCAGCGAGCTTCTCATGAGGGTCAGCTTTTTGGTGCAGACGGTCTCCGTAGGTCGATTCAATTAGTAGCAGATCCCCGTGTGAGATTGGCGCCGGGTCAACGAGGATAGGCTCCCCGTAGCGACCGATATCTCCTGAGAAGACGATCTTCTTCCCTCCGATCTCAAGTGTGATAGCACAGGCGCCGAGAATATGACCTGTCAGTGACCAGGTGGCGTAAACCCCATCGGATACCAGAAGACGTTCCCCAACGGTCTTGGGACTCAATAGACTGAGAGCTTGATGAGCATCGTGCTCGGTATAGAGAGGCAGGGGTGGCTGGTGCCGCGAACGATTCCTTTCAGAGCGATAGGAGGCTTCTTCTTCTTGGAGTCTGCCGCTATCGAGAAGAAGGAGCGATGCAAGGTCCGCTGTGGCAGGGGAGCAGTACACCGGCGCTCGCAGGCCGTGCACATAGTGTCGTGGCAGCATGCCGATGTGATCGATGTGTGCATGGGTGAGAAGCACCGCTGTAATGGTCGCCGGATCAAATTGAGGCCGGTGCCAATTCTTCTCCCTCCAGGAGCGTTCTCCTTGGAATATCCCGCAGTCAACCATGATATGTTGATCGCCATAGGTGACCAGATATGATGAACCAGTGACGGTTCCGGCTGCGCCCAGGAATGTAACAGAAACGCTCATACTCTCACGCTATCCCGACCATCCCTGATTTTCAATAAGAGGTTTTTTTCAGCCTCCCCTGGACCGCGAACCTTCCAGGTTCGCTAGGGAGCGCGGGAAAGCCTACCCGTAGCGAGGAAGTGGAGGTTTTGTTGATATTTGATTTTTGGTGCGGGGAAACCGCGCGTGTAGCCGCGACTAAACAGAGACCTCGGCGTGAGCTCAGTCGAACGCTCGCCGAAGTCTCAAAATATATGTAGGATCTTTCCACGTATCAAAAATCGATGAGCAGCCCAACAGCTGCTTTCGAAGGAGGAAGGGGGGGGCCGCGCTTCCTTGAAGTCTTGGCACCACCGGAGCGAAAGCAACATGTATGGGCGCACCGGAGTACCCACCGAACACGTTAAAAACCTGACGGCTTTCTTTTTCATCTGTACCCGGGCTCCAGCACCAGGACATGAAAAGCAGCCGCAAAAACCGCCCGCCCCCAACTCCCTCAACGATATAACTCTGACAAAAACTAGCCCCTGAACCGGGCCTCTAGATACACGTATCCGTAGCGAACCGGAGATCGCAAAAATCCATCAACGGTAAAAACTAGCGCCCAAGTACGTTGGCAAGCTTCGGCATAGAAGGTGGATACAACCCAGGGGGATACGGAACCGTAAAATCCCCTAGCTTCCACCGCTCTCGTACCGCTCTCGCCTTCTGCATGAGCGCCTTGAAAAATGTAATAAACTCAACCCGCACACTGCGCTTCTCTGAGAGGCACCACATCCGACGCCCCGTTCGTTCGGGCCGGTAGGTAGTATCAAACACCTGTGCAATAAGCCGCTCTCTCCCCATGACGCGCTTCTTCTCTCGCTCTCTCTTCTTCTCAGCACGCTCCTCAAGTAGTCTGATACGTGCAATAAGCCGCTCGTTGAGCCTCCGCTGCTCTTCAGGCGAGTGGTACCCAAATGCCTCCATCCACGCATTCGGCTCAAGGGTGAACGTCTGCACCTCATCTGAATCTGCCACTATAGCCTCTGCAAGCTTTGTGTATCCTCGTAAGTTGTTGGCATCTCGTGTAATAGCAGTAAACTGGGGGCGTCTTAACCTCTTCCACTGACGAGAGAGCCTGCCCGATTGAAACATCCTCCACGAAGAGAACCCCGGGTATCGGTCGATAGACACCTCTAGGTTGTCCTTAGCTGGATTAGAATACAGGTACGCTATCGCGATAAGCGCTCTTAAGGGGGTGAGGACAATTGGACTATCATACCCCTCACACCAGAGGGTTCTCTTGTTTCGACCCAAGAGTCCGTTAATCATGTGTGCTGACTCGGTTTTAAAATGCCGAAAGAACGCCTCTACATGGTCGGGGTTTATGACCACTAGGACCAGGTGAATATGGGTTGCCTCAACGATTATGTGGCAGATCCGCACCGGGTACAACTCACATGCACGCGCAAAGCAGCTCTTAACGATCGCCTGGCACAGTGGATTTGCAAGCAGCAGCAATCCCTCCTCCACGCAAAAGGTGCAAAACAGCACACTGCCGTGAGGATGGTACTTCATTTTCTTTTGTGACTTAAATTTCATGTACATCTATTCGGCGGGTCAAAGCAGATGTTGCTTGGAAAGTTGAAGAAAAGTAGCCTGGCTCCGGGGCGAAGTAGCCCAGCTACAGAGGGAAAAAAGCAGCCCGGCTACAGGGGGAAAAGTAGCCCGGGTACAGGGGGAAGCCCGGCTACAGGGGGAAGCCCG
Source organism: Bdellovibrionota bacterium (assembly GCA_044235305.1). Classification (GTDB taxonomy): domain Bacteria; phylum Bdellovibrionota_C; class UBA2361; order UBA2361; family OMII01; genus OMII01. Next base: position 1,078 of record JBIIHY010000424.1, on the reverse strand, counting down.
GGTACAGGGGGAAGCCCGGCTACAGGGGGAAGCCCGGCTACAGGGGGAAGCCCGGCTACAGGGGGAAAGTAGCCCGGCTACAGAGGGAAAGCTGTGGCATGTCCAGTGGCGATTAATCCGTAAATAACCGACATATAGACCCAAAACGCGAGAAAAAGCACATGGAGCGTTGTCTCAAACGCCTTTCCTCGCCACAACGAGGGCGAATACACGAAGACCTGACAAAAAGCTCGAAGGGACCAAAAAACCGCAAATCCAAGACAGATATGATTACCGAATGAGGTGGAGATGAGCTCCTGGGCGTGCAGTAGAGTCAACAAGCCCATCAGACCAACGGTAATTCCGATGAATGCGTGGTGAACGAAAAACACCTGTTGAGTAAAGAGCGTGAGACCGGCGAGCTCCTTACGCCACTGAAAGTATCGAGGAAAAAAAACGTGCGCCAAGGCTAGTACTACCAGTAAGACTCCGATGATATGCAAGTGAATCATCATACCCGCTCCAGGGAAAATACTCGTACGAATGGAGTTATCCGACGGTGAGCACTAACCAAAAAGCCACCTTGCGTGAAGGCACTCAAGAGCGCCTTCACAGATAGAAAATGAAAAAACCCTATCGTGTACGCCATAAAATTAGCCACATCACGCGAATGTTCGACAACGATTAATTTTCCACCTGGAGCTAAAGCATCTCGAAGTGTGCGCATAAACATGGTCCTTTCTTGAGCGTTACGAATCTCATGCACCGCAAGTATCAGAAAGATTGCAACGTACTTATTTGGCGCCAAGACGAGCGTTGAGGGCGAGACCTGCTGGGTACCCGGATATGGTGGTTGAACCCTGCGAGCTCGACGAATAGACCTCTCGGTATGACGAATAGGATCATAGAAATCCATCACCTCAAGTGAGAGGTGTGGATATCGTGCATGTAACAACTCACTCGTCTCATCAAATCCAGCGTGAATGTTCAGGGCCGGGCCGGATACAGAAGGGAGGAGGGGATCCATCCATGAGAACGAATAGAGCGACGAGAAGTCATAGATCCACCACGATGCAACCAGAGAAATAAGCGAGGCGAA
>JBIIHY010000248.1:0-5122 GCA_044235305.1 Bdellovibrionota bacterium | reverse complement strand
ACTCTCTTGGTAATACCCGAAACGTGAAAACGTCCGGTCCTAATTCGGTTATGGAGTTTTTAAGAAGATGTGTTGCATTTGACCGATATGCGATATGCCTCACATTAAAAGAAAGGGAAGAGCTGTTTTGAGCATCGATTAGGCGAGTGGTCTCCGAAGCCTTGCGCGAAGGAGGACCTGTGCTCCGAAGCCTTGCGCGAAGGAGGATGATTCACATCTGTGCCTTGCACTTGCCTTCGACCCGAGCTCGACTCGACTGAGACCTCGGCGAGTCATGGGATATGCTTACCACCAAAGGAAGAGGTGCAGCGCAGGAACATATCCGACAGGTGTTCCATCAGAAACTGACTTCGGGTGAGCTGATCAAGGCCTACGGGTATCTAGTTACTACTCGCTTGCGAGAAGCCCTCAGCCAGACGGTAGCGACTATTCTTCGACGAAACTCTGCTCAATAGGTAGGCGACGGTAACACACAGCAAACTCGCCTCTCATGCTGACGTGCGGAGCTCACAACTTCAAGACCCAGCCTACGGCAACGTCTCGCGTAGCTCTTCAAATAGCTCTAGAAACCGCTCTGCACTTTTTGGAGCGTTACGGCCAAAGCGACAGATGATGAGGTAGTAAAACTCCTCCGGCGACGTGGCTACCACCAGTTCCGTGCGCCGGTAGAGCGGATGCTGATCAAGTAGCGCGCGGCGACGTTTGTAGTAATTATCCTTCAGACGAGCCCTTACTGCATCACTTACAAACTCACGTTCGCTCTTTCCAACCGAATGGAATAAGCGCGCGTAGGCTTTATACTCATCCTTACTTCCAAAATCTCCGTACCCTTTCTTGTTCTTAAAAAATCGCGCCGGATGGTACTCGAAAAGAACTCCGTCAACGAAGAAGTCCACGGATAATATATTACCGCGATCATCGATTCCGATCGGCACCTGAAAGGTTACCCCTTCTTCCAATCTAAAGTGCGGAACAAATTGTTTGAGCAGCTCCGCACAGATAGCTTCTGAGCGGGAGCAAAACGATGCTGTTGCGGGTGCTCCGCTTAGCTGAACGTCTATAGTCTCATACTCTTCAGACTGGTGGCGTTTGGAGTTACTACTCCGGTGATGGCGATTATTTCGTTGTTTTTTGGGGTTATGTCGCGGCGCATGGGAGGGACAGCCGTCAGCATCGTATTCATCTGAGTCGATGCTCGAGAGCGCTTGATTAATTATTGCCGCGCCTATGTGCTTCAAATGGTTACCTTTCCAATACAAGGAGGTACGCCCACGATGCCTTACTACAGCACTTCTCTATCTTTGGATGGCTCGACTGGGGCAAGGGATTCAAACTTGGGGATCGAAGAGAATTCAAACACTCAAGCAACACCAAAAGAGCCAAACGGCACGCGACCCAGGCGACTGGGTTCGAAGAGATGGGATATTCTGTGGAAAAGTCATTTTCAGAAGTAGGGATAATCAATATTTTATGAGCCGCTGATGTGAATGGAGGATATTGGCAAGAAGTAAAAGAGCCACACGAGGTCAACATTTTCCATTGAAGGAAGAAAAACCTTGTGTGGCTGTGTAGAGCTAGTGAGGTGAGCTCAGCTTAGCCTAAAAACCTCCGGGAGGGTTTAACCCTGCCACCAGGTACTGCACTGCGCACCCTGGCCACCGTTGGTATAACCAGCGCTGTTGCACTGGACGAAGTTACCCTTCGAGTCATACCCATAATAATCGCTCATGGTATTATCTCCTTTCTTGCCTCACAGAACCTTGTTGTTGACCTCTGTGTGACAGAGCAGAGTAGTTGCACTCTCCTCAATCACACAGAACTTAGTTCTTCTACCCAACCGCCGAGTTTCATTACCCAGAGAGCCGTTGAGCGGGAACCCGCTTAACTCGCCGAGCCATGATGAAGAGATAAGCCCATCGCGAGAAAACCTCAAGAGCAATGTGAGCTTTCGGTACTCTGTTCTGAATGCACGATGACAGGGTCCAATGGTGGCTACGCTTCAGTAAGATAACCTGAAATACATTTAACGATTGAAATAACGATCTCTTCACGAAGTAGCCGACGAGTGCGCCTTTGCTCGTTGAAACGAATGCGAAGCGACATTCCGAAACTAAAAAAAGCCTCACGACTCTCCCCCATTTTGAGTGTCTGATTCGAGCGCTGAATCGCCTTCAGGCATCTGGCACGCGTTCTTCGTGGTAGATGTCCATTCGTAATCAATCAAAGGAGTATACCCATGAGCCAACCCGCAACCAGCACAACTCTCCCTCACCAGCACAGCGCTGCCCGAACACACTTACCTGCGCTCGATCTGCTTCTCCTTCACGAGGTAAATAATCCAATCCTTTCTTGGCAAATCACGAAATGTAAAGATCGCAACGTCTGGGAAAGTGGTGGACCGAGCGACCCCTACCGACGACAGACTAATTTCAGTGGTGAGCCACGCTTGTGTGAACCCGGTCGCAACCCCACCTCGCGCCCTGACATCCGCCTTGCGAGTGGTCGCTCTAGTCTGGACTGGGATACCACCGACAAAGAGACCCTTTCCTCAAGAACCAAGGACCACAAGATTGAATTTTCGCGAAGGCGTTCGGATTGTTATTCACACTCCCTGCGGCGAGGGGAAAATAAGACCTTCTATGAGCTGACATTTACTAGCCTTGACGATACGAGTCGTGGAATAACACTGAGTGGGTCAGAATATCCACAGCTTGCCGAGATGTTTTCAAATATAGCTAAACGGATAAACTAAACCTACTGTCGAGTGCGAGAATTCCAACCCGAATGTGACTCATCTTGGCAGAACCATCATTGGCTTACATGCTTACTTCCGCTACTTCCAAACAAGCGACTATTGTATCAAGAAACACATCACTTAACTGACTTCCTACTAGCTTAAAACCCTCACAAATCACTCACCACCATACACTCCCGCGCCTGCTGCGCGAAGAGCGCTGGGCACGATTCTTCTGTTGTGCCTTCGGCATTAAAGCGCTGCCACGCTTCTCGCTTCGCTTCACCGAGCGCTAAGACGATCGCCAGATCTGCAGACGCTATCAAAGCCCGTGAACAGGTCATGCGCTGCGGTGGAGGCTTAGGGGAATCAAAGAAAGAGAAAAAGGTTGGTTCTGCTCGTTGCAGAAGCGGATGCTTAGGGAATAAACCAGCCACGTGCCCATCTTCTCCCATCCCAAGTACAACGCAGGTAAATCGGCCCCCGTACTGCTTAAGCTCTGCAGCATAGGCAGCACACCCGTAGTCAGGGAGCTTCTCATTTGGCACAAAGGGGTGAAGCTGAGAGGGCGCTATGACGCCGCTCTGAGTCAACTCATCAAAGAGCAGTTTTTTTAGCCCCCCGTAATTGCTCTGCTCATCTGTTAGGGGAACAAGCCGCTCATCAACCATAAAGAATTGCACACGCTGGAGCAGCTCTGCAGGGAAGGTGGCAGCTATCTTTCGCAGCGCCTTTAAAAGACCAACAACGCTTCGACCGCCACAGAGGCCCAGCACAAGGGGTTCCTGGCTGGCCTTCTTCGCAAACAACGTAAAGATCTCTTGAGCCACACCCTCAAAAGCTGTATCCAATCCACCCTGTGCCTGAACTACCTTCATCGAACCTCCACAAACTACTTCTCTGACCCAATCATAGGCCGAATATGTTTCTCCAACCATTCACGTATCTGCGCAAGGGGTGCCCGTCTCGTGATCAGGTCACCCTCTATAAAGCTCACTCCGCTCTTCGGGTCAACCGTAAGTGCGAATCCATTTATACGAAGAAAGACGGCCGTCAAAGCGAATGCAACTCTCTTGTTCCCATCTACGAAGGCATGATTCATCGCAAGGCTCTGCATCAGAGCTGCGGCTTGCTCAGAGAGCGATTGATAGTAACCTGATTTAGGCCTTGCAAGTGCACTCTCTAACAACCCCTGGTCGAGGACTCCGACTCTTCCGCCGAATCGTTGAATTAAAACATCGTGCAGGTAGAGAGCCTCTTGAAGAGTCGGATAGAGAGTCTCTCTCACTTAGCCAACTCCCGAAGCAGCTCCTCGTTCTCTCGAATCACTTCATCAACGGCGGTTCGAAAAGCCGGCCTCACCTCAACGCGCTCTAGGTATTGAGCCACCGCCTCCGATACGATAAGCGAGATCGAACGATCGGTTGAGTTAGCGTAATCGCGAAGTTTCACCAGCACCTCTTTGTTGATCTTGGTGCTGAACTTTTCAGTTGTGTCCATAAACCAATGGTGTCATGACCTATCATGACACGTCAAGAAAATCGAGCCGTGGTTTGAAATGATCAACAAAAACTATGGGTTACCCTGACCTAAAAACGCCGAAAAAGCCTGTCGCCCCTTAATGCTGACGAACAATCCCCCGCCCCCTTTAGTCACTTACTAGATAACCTCCACACATGCGTCTCAGCATCATCCGCCTCGTCACTATCGATCCGTCTGCAATACATCGAACTCACCGCATCACCAGGTAGCTTAGCAAAGATCTCCCGCGCCTCCCCTCTCCTTCCCTGCTCAAAAAGCGCCAGGGCGTGCTTGTACAATCCTACCTCATCTGGGCGGAGTGCGCTTACCGCCAGCGGCTCGTAAACCTCCACAACCGTATCACGACCTACCACCTGTACCTCACCAAGCTTACGACACTCAATACTTGGAGCACCCGCAGCAGTAGCAGCAGAGAGCGCAACGTAGGTACCAAAAACTTTATTTACTCCCTCAAGGCGTGAAGCAAGGTTAGCGGCATCTCCAATCATCGTATAGTTAAAACGGGTCGATGATCCAAAATTACCAACTGACACTTCTCCAGTATGCAAACCGATACGCATCTTAAGAGGCGAGCCACACTCAGCCGCAAACGATGCTTCAAGATCACGCAGCCGTTTGTTACACGCGACCGCTGCCTCAATCGCCCTACGCGCGTGTTCAGCTACTGGTAGAGGCGCGTTCCAGAAAGCGATCACTGCATCGCCTTGATACTTATCGATCGTACCTCCGTGAGCCATCACGATTGAACTCACCTCAGAGAGGAAGCGATTTAAGAGCTTAACAAGCCGCGCTGGTTCAAGTTTCTCTGATAGCGAGGTGAATCCCTGAATATCACTAAAGAAGATC
>JBIIHY010000247.1:0-5134 GCA_044235305.1 Bdellovibrionota bacterium | reverse complement strand
TCATTCGCCGGGCGAAGAACGACGGTATAGCAGTAACGTGTGAAGTAACGCCTCATCACCTCGTGCTCGATGAGACAGGGGTCTCTACCTACGACACTAATTATAAAATGATGCCACCGCTGCGGGGTCAGGAAGATATTGAAGGGCTCCATGCTGGAATCAAAGATGGAACCATTGACGCAATCGCTAGTGACCATGCGCCGCATCACCACGATAGTAAGAACGTGGAGTTTTCAAAGGCCACGGTGGGTATCCTTGGCCTTCAGACGAGCCTTCCGTTGCTCGTTGAAATGGCACTTAAAGGTGAGATATCGCGCACTCGCATGGTAGACCTCCTTTCCGCTGGCCCAGCCCGGGCGTTCGGTCTTTCGTACGGCACGCTGAAAGTTGGAAGTGCAGCTGATATCGTTGTGCTCGACCCAACGCTGCGCTGGAAGTTCGCGATGGACGGCGTGCGTTCAAAGTCGAAAAACAGCCCCTTTATCGGTCGGGAGTTGAGTGGTCAGGCGGTACATGTGCTCGTGAATGGGCAGCGCATAGTAACAGACGGAAAATTGGTATCAGAGATTCAAAAAGAGAAGCGGGTCGCTTAGAGGTGGGTGATGGTCATGGTGAAAAAGAGTGGTCCACAAACAAAAACGTATCAAGAAGCGCGCGGTGAGCCGGGCGTTTTAGCGCTAGCTGACGGTACGATATTCTACGGGCGGGCGTTCGGGGCTTTGCGAGGGGCTGATGAGCCGATAACTGGCGAAGCAGTCTTCAATACCTCCATGTATGGATACCAGGAGATCCTCACTGACCCAAGCTACGCTGGGCAGATCATGTGCTTTACGTACCCGCATATCGGCAACGTAGGGTGTAACGAAGAAGACGTAGAGTCAGGGCGGGTCTACACTGAAGGTCTTATTGTTCGACGAGCCTGCAAGGTTCCCTCGAATTTTCGTTCAACGCAGTCGCTCTCTTCATACCTGACACAGAGTGGGGTGATGGGGTTAGAGGGAATTGACACTCGTCAACTCGTTGCACACCTTCGCGACAAGGGTGCGCAGATGGCTGTTATCGCAGCAGGCGAGGGAGTAGATCCTCAGGTGCTCGTAGAGAAGGCCCGTTCGCTGGGAACCATGGAAGGAAAAGATTACGTCCGTGAAGTAGCATGTGCACAGCCGTACACATGGGACCACCTTTCCTGGAGTTTGACCGAGGGGAATTCCCGACAATTAACGCAGGAGCAACTTGTAAGCCGTCCACACGTAGTGGCGATCGACTGTGGAATCAAGACCAACATCCTGCGGATTCTCGTTGATGTTGGTTTCAGAGTGACCGTAGTTCCAGCGGGTACTTCAAGTTCGGCTATTCTGGCTTTAAAGCCAGATGGGCTCTTTCTCTCTAACGGTCCAGGTGATCCGGCCACACTTGGTTACGTGGTGGATCCAGTGCGAGAGCTGCTTGGTAAACTTCCGATGTTTGGTATCTGTCTCGGTCATCAGATCTTAGGGCAAGCTCTAGGTGGAAAAACATACAAACTGAAATTTGGTCACCGTGGTGGCAACCATCCAGTTCGCGATGAGACAACAGGTAAAGTTGAGATATCGGTACAGAACCACGGGTTTGCAGTGGCGAAGGATTCTCTGCCGAAGAATGTATTCGTCTCTCACGTAAATTTAAACGATGGCACAGTTGAGGGGTTAGAGGTCAAGGACCTGCGGGCCTTCTCGGTGCAATATCACCCCGAGGCTTCACCTGGTCCACACGATTCACGCTACCTCTTTCAACGTTTCTTTGACCTTGTTGTAGGAGCAGATCAGATTAAACAGAAGGGAGCTGCTTAGCAGAAAAGATTATGCCAAAGCGTACTGATATAAAATCAATTCTTTTAATCGGATCAGGTCCGATAGTTATTGGCCAAGCGTGCGAGTTTGACTACTCGGGCACCCAGGCTATCAAAGCGCTTAAATCTGAAGGGTATAAGGTAATCCTTGTTAACTCGAATCCCGCCACCATAATGACCGACCCCGAATTCGCTGATCGGACCTACATTGAGCCTATCACAGCCGATTTCGTCGAAGAGATTATTAAGCGCGAGCGACCAGATGCTGTGCTTCCAACAATGGGGGGCCAAACAGCACTCAACACCGCGCTTGAGCTTGATGAGCGTGGAGTGTTTGAGCGCTACGGGTGCCAGCTAATCGGTGCAAAAGTTGACGCGATTAAGACCGCAGAGGACCGAGAGCTCTTTCGTCAAGCGATGGATGAGATCGGATTAGAGTCTGCGCGTTCGGTGTTAGCTACTTCGATTGCTGACGCAGAGGAAGCGGCGTTGAAGCTCGGGTATCCGCTCGTGCTCCGACCGTCGCGTACGCTCGGGGGAACAGGTGGTGGCATAGTGTACGCGGCTGACGAGCTGCACAAGAAAGTTGGCATTGCTCTTGCTGCGAGTCCAAATCACGAATGTTTGATTGAAGAGTCGCTTCTCGGTTGGAAAGAGATTGAGCTTGAGGTGATGCGTGACCTCAAAGACAACGTTGTGATCGTGTGCGGTATTGAAAACTTCGACCCGATGGGTGTGCACACGGGCGACTCAATAACGGTTGCTCCGATTCAGACCCTGACTGATAAGGAGTATCAACTTTTGCGTGATGCAGCGATAAAGGTTATCCGCCGCATCGGTGTTGATACCGGTGGGTCAAACGTACAGTTTGCGCTCAATCCTACCAATGGTCGGATTATCGTCATTGAGATGAACCCGCGCGTATCCCGCAGCTCAGCGCTCGCCTCAAAGGCAACTGGATTCCCGATAGCTAAGATCGCTGCCAAGCTTGCAGTGGGGTACACGCTTGACGAGATCCCAAATGATATCACAAAAGAGACACCAGCGTGCTTCGAACCGTCGATCGATTACACAGTGGTGAAGATTCCGCGTTTTAACTTCGAGAAGTTCCCGATGGCAGACCCTTCGCTTGGAACGCAGATGAAGTCGGTTGGAGAGGTGCTCTCATTCGGACGTACGTTCCAAGAAGCGCTCCAAAAAGCTATGTCGTCGATGGAGATGGACTCTTACGGCTTTGATCGACAGAAGTTGTGCAAGGACCTCGGCAGAGACGAGTTGCTCGATGCGTGTAAGAAGGCGACCCCGCACCGGTTGTGGCTTGTAGGCGAGGCTCTCAGGCAAGGGTTCTCGGTAAAAGAACTATTTGCTGCTACCAAGATCGACCCGTGGTTCCTGGCAGAGATAGAAGAGATAATTCAACGCGAGGAGAACCTTGCACAGAAAACGCTTAAAGCACTCACAAGCGATGAACTCCGAGAGCTTAAGAGTATGGGGTTTTCTGACCGTAGATTAGCTTCTGTGCTGCGTACCTCTGAGAAGGATGTTCGAGATGCCCGCAAGGCTCTCGGCGTGCGAGCCTCTTACAAGCTCGTGGACACCTGTGCGGCAGAGTTTGTTGCTCACACGCCGTATCTGTACTCAACGTACGATGGCGGTAGCGATGCGCCTCCTACCAATCGCAAAAAGATAATTATTCTTGGCGCCGGTCCAAACAGAATCGGGCAGGGGATTGAATTTGACTACTGCTGCGTGCACGCAGCGATGGCTCTCAAAGATGATGGTTACGAAACCATCATGGTAAACTGCAACCCTGAGACCGTATCTACGGATTACGATACAAGCGACCGTTTGTACTTTGAGCCGCTCACCGTTGAGTCGGTGATGGAGATAGTAGATAGAGAGAAGCCGGTTGGAGTAATCGTGCAGTTTGGTGGACAGACTCCGCTTCGCATCTCGGGCGAGTTGGCCGCTCTCGGAGTGCCGATCATCGGAACTTCAGTTGATTCTATCGATATAGCTGAAGACCGCGAGCGTTTTTCAGCGTTAGTTAACAAGCTAAAGCTCAGCCAGCCAGAGTCTGCTACCGCTCGCTCGACAGAAGAGGCCGTTGTAGCTGCGCGAAAGCTCGGGTTCCCGCTCATGATTCGACCATCGTTCGTCTTGGGTGGTCGCGCGATGCGGGTGATCTACTCCGAAGAGGAAGTTGTAAGCTACATGCACGAGGGTGTTGAGGTTTCTCACGACCGTCCGGTATTGCTCGACCGCTTCTTAGAGGGCGCCATCGAAGTAGACGTGGATTGTATTAGCGATGGGCACGATGTTCTGATTGCTGGGGTAATGGAGCACATCGAACCAGCAGGTATTCACTCTGGTGATAGCTCTTGTTGTTTGCCTCCGCAATCGCTGCCACAGGATGTAGTGCAGAACTTGAGGGAGCAAGCAAAGCAACTTGCTCGTGAGCTTAATGTGTGTGGGCTGATGAATATTCAGTTTGCGGTGAGCCGTGACCACAAAACATACATCCTTGAGGCAAATCCTCGCGCATCGCGCACTGTGCCGTTTGTTAGTAAGGCGACAGGTGTTCCGTGGGCAAAGGTTGCATCGCGCGTCATGGCGGGTAAGAGATTTAAAGAGATTGGGGTGAAAGAGGTTGTTCCTCAGGGTTACGTCTCAATCAAGGCTTCGGTCTTTCCGTTCAGTAAATTCCCTGGAGTTGATACGATTCTTGGGCCTGAGATGAAATCAACCGGAGAGGTGATGGGTATCCATCCGAACTTCGGTGGTGCGTTTGCTAAGAGTCAGTTTGCATCGGGAACTGTTTTGCCATCCGCAGGGTCGGTGTTCTTGAGCATCAAGGATCAAGATAAGGATGAGTTGTGTAAGATTGCACATAATCTCGTAGCTCAAGGCTTTAAGCTCGTTGCAACCCACGGCACTGCAAAGTTCCTCAAGGAGAACGGATTCGAAGTGACCCCTGTAAACAAAGTGCGCGAAGGATCGCCGCACGTCGTTGACATGCTTGGCAACGGGAGTCTCGCCATGGTGATAAACACACCAGAAGGATGGAAGCCCTTCATGGACTCTCGCTCCATTCGACTCGTTGCAAACGAGCTTCGGATTCCAACTGTTACAACGATAGCTGCTGCGGGAGCAGTTTCTGAGGCGATTGGGATGGTAAAGGATAGGAGTTTCCTCTCGGTGCGAGCGCTGCAGGATTATCACGGCTAGCCGGTCTTCCAACAGCTTGTATTGATTGAGTAAAACACAGGCCTTTTTATCCGCTTGATAGCTCGGGTGCTGGGGGAG
>JBIIHY010000246.1:0-5147 GCA_044235305.1 Bdellovibrionota bacterium | reverse complement strand
TAGCACTCGTTACCGCGCTCATACCACCCACTCCCCTACGAGCCGAGGAAGCACAGGGAAGCAAGGTAATTGTAACCCTGAATAAGCAAGAAATTACTGAGAACGACCTAGCACGTGAGCTTGAGCGTCCAGATTTGAAAGCAACCCTTGAGTCTATCAAAGATGACGCCGCCACTACTCTCAAATTTAAAAGCGCTGTTGTTTCGTCTATCATCGACCGCGAGCTACTACTTAGCGCAGCGCGCAAATCCCAATTTGTAAAGTCTGACGAGATTAAGAAGGACCTTGATAGCCTTATCGAGCAACAGGGAGGACGTGCCCAGATTGAACCTGTACTTAAAACATACGGCACGTCGTGGGATACTTTTCTGAAGGGGATGAATGAGCGTGTAACGATAGAGAAGTATATCGCTGCTGAACTTCTCCAAAACGTAGCCATCACTGACGACCTGCTAAAAAAGGAGTTCTCCGAGCACCCCGAACGGTACACTGTGCCTGAGCTCGTGCACGCTCGACACATCTTGGTGCGGCTCAAGCCCGGTGCCACTCAGCCGGAGCAAGATGCCGCCCTTAAAAAAGCAGAGAGTATTTACGGCCGTGCGACAGCAAAGGGTGCTGATTTTGTTCAGATTGCCAAAGAGACCTCCGAAGACGAAACAACCAAGGCTCAAGGTGGAGACCTTGGCCGTTTCCAAAAAGGGATGATGGTGCCCGAATTTGAGAAAGCCTCTTTTTCCCTCAAAGCTGGCGAGATATCAAAGCCCATCAAAACATCCTTCGGCTACCACATTATAAAAGTCGAAGAGCACACTAAGAGCGAGGCTCCTGTATTTGATGCGGTCAAAGATAGGGTTCGCTATTCGGTTATGGCTCAGGCACATGATAAGATAGTAACAAACAAACTTGCTGAGCTACGCAGCGCAGCAACTACTACCTATGTCGCTGCTGAGTACAAGCCTCAAGAGCTGCCGACAAAAAACTAAGAGCTTTCCGTGGTGCGTTTTAGAATCGAGAAAGGAACAACTGAACACATCAAGTTAAACGGCCGCCGCGTACGCAATCCAACTGTACTTCTTAAAGTTGGCAGTCGGGGCATCTCATATAAGGCGGCTGGCCTTGGAGTTCTTCTGCTTGTCCTTCAAGTCTTGGATGGAGTACTGACATTTGCAGGACTTTCCGTGTTCGGTGTTGAGATGGAGGGGAACTCTTTGCTCCGTCGCCTTGCCTACACCTACGGAGCTGGCCCTACCCTCTTTTTTGTTAAACTTACTGCTATCGGATTCGTTGTCTTTCTGACCCTTAACGCTCATCGACGCCGCTATCTGCGTCCGATAATTGCGACCCTGGTAGTGATATACCTGACTCTTGCCGTTATTCCGTGGGTCTACCTGCTCTCTGATTATTGGGCTAGGCGGTAGGCATTCCAGCAGCCTTTGAGCATGGATTCCCGCACCTGCAATCAACCAAAGAACGCCCTTCTGAGAAAACCGCAAGAGTTACTAACGCATGCATCGGTACCTTCAGTGGGTCGTACACAATTATTATGGGGCCTTCGACGTTTTTAGTGGGTGCTTTTTGATGATATCGGGCCGTGAACGTGCACCTGCTCGTGCACGTACCCGAAAACATAAACTCGCGCGCGCTCAACATAGCGTATAAACCACGCTAGTGAGGACGAGTTCTCCGCTCTCGTGTTCGTCAGCGGAGATGTAGGTAGGTGGGTTAATAAACCAACAGTAGTACTGCAATCCCTTTCGGGTACGTTCACGTTCACGCGCACGAGCAGGGGCACGTAAGAACCTCGTTTTTAGCACTAAACTCAGCGGGTTCTGCCGTAGCTCTGCCCGCTACTACCCACTAATTCCGTCGATGCGCCTTATTATGAACCATATCTTCTTCCATACCATGCTAAAGTTTTCTTCAGCCTTCTTTGGCGCTCGGCGCATTCTAGCGGACCTGGAAGGTCCGCGGTCCGAGAAGCTTGTCCGCTAGCCTCTACTTGAAGTCGATAAAATAGGTTTAAGCACAGCACTGAAACAACCGATAAAGATTGGTAACTAGGGGGATAGCGCTAAGAGCCCCTAAATTTCACGGTAGTTCGGTAGTTTATGCAGTATTCTCCTCACGAACCCCTGTCACAAATCTTAAAGTGCGAGCCGTCAATACTCACTTCCGGTGGGAGTGTATCAGCGATTACGACCGCGAGGGCGTTCCAAGCGCTTGGCTTCCCCGAGCAGGCCTTTAAGACCCTTCAGGCCGGTCTGATCGTGCACCCCGAAGAACCGCTACTGTGGCGCGAACTACTTGCGTATTTTATTACCGAAGAGCTCTACTTCTCTGCGCAAGCGATTAAACAGCAGCTCGAACTGATGGGGCAACATAACCTGATTGCGGACGACGAGCATCAGCTCCTTGCGCCCTTCTCTCATATGCCTTCTGTTTCTCTGTATATAACCTGCTTCAACTCTGCTAGCAGCGTTGGGTCAGTACTCTCAGCTGCACTCACGCAATCGTGTGGAGCGTCTCAGATTATAGCCATCGACGACGGCTCAACCGATCATACCTCTGCCATAATCTCTCAGTTTCCACGCGTTCACCTGCAACGACACGAGCGACCTCAGGGTATCGCGCTAGCACGCAAAACAGCGCTCAGTGCAGTTTCTGGTGACGTGACGGCCTACCTTGATGCCTCAACGATTGCCAGCAAATTTTGGCTCGAAAGACTCCTAATCGCGATGGTACGCCATCCAATTGTCGGTGCATTCGGACCAACAATCGAGCGCCATACTGAAGCCCTACCAAATGAATGGCGCTCGCGTATCATGCCTCGTCAACGCCCTGAGCGCGATGATGTCTCTGATACGATACCACTTGGAAGTAACGCCCTGTTTATGACTGAGGCGCTACGACGGGCTGCCTTAACTGACAGCTCTCACGTAGACCTTCTTGATGAACGAGAGATCGGCAAAAGGCTGCGCGCTTCAGGATTTCAGATTCGCTACGTTGCGAGAGCAGTGTGTGAGCACACTCGTAATGACTCTATGCAGTCAGCTCTGTCGCATCGCTTCGCTGACTGCTTCCCGGTCATACGAGCAGCCGGCGCTTACTCGTCTGAAGAGATGCTTGTTGTAAGGTGGCAGACGCTACTACGCGACAGTCTACGTGAAATGGAGCAACTGAACGCCTCAAACAGCTTTCCCCTTCTCTTCCCAACCTTTCTGGGAATTTTTTGGACGACAGTCCGAGATCTGCGCGAGTTACTCTATGAGCGAGACACTCCAGAGCGACGGGTATGGTGCTCCGACGTGCTTGCCGAGCTGCGAACTGTTATTAAGGACAAAGTAGGCGGGTATCCCGACTTGTTTGATGCAATCATGCTTCACCTACAACCGGTGCTTGAAACTCTACCGGAGGATCTCCTATCAAACGGTTGGTATCGAGATCCAACCATTCCACTGACGACAATGTATGTGTCTAAATTTCGTCTCATCCTCGACTTTCCACGACATGTGCTTGAAGCGCTTGAAAGCGGAGCTCGTAAGAGCCTTGAAAGTGGTGAACGTCTCTGCGGCGCCGCTCATCGGGTCGCGGTTCTAGACATCGCATACCTGCTCCGTTGGCGGAACAAAAACCCCTCAACTGCGGCAATCTCAATAGACTCCGAGCTAACGCAAGAACTAGCCCGCTGCCGGATCGATGTTGCGGTGTTTGACTCTTCGAAGTATTTCATTAGCGAAGCTCAGCTAGCGCTTGCGCTGCGCGAGTACGCTCCGCTAGAGATAATTTTCAACGCGTCTGGCGTACAAGACAGCAACGTGCTCTTTGCTCTGTTGTTACTGGGGGAATGGTGGGAGGATTTGCCCGCCATTACGGTGTGCAATCCCCCAGCAGGGTTGCAATTAGAAAAGAATATCGTTGTTTCGCGAGAGACACCCGCCGATACGCTACGAGCTATGATGGTGTGTCAGTGATGACCTAACTAGTCCTAGCTAATTTTCTCAGAGACCGCGCGGTAGATACCCGTGCTACGTACGATTTAAAATCAATCAGATAAGCCAAACACGTTCAGTACGTTACCTGGATTTTTTCGTCATGCCTGAGCCCGCGAGGTTCCACATTATATGTTTTTAAAACATATACAAGGCGATTTTTTGAAAGCATTTTCGAAGCAGAATACCCCTAACACAATGAATTTACTTGAATACAAAGTTGCTTTAAAAGCAGACAGGCTGAGATTCTTCAGCGCGCGGTCTCTGAGAGAAATAGGTTGGAGCGTAGTCGAACCATCATCTGATGGCTTCTAAAATCCGCTTCCTCGGTGACGGGACGGGAGTAGTGGAGCCGTCGCTTTGGGCCATTCTTTTTGCTAGAGCAATTTTTTGCAGTTGAAATCCCAGACAGCCGGGGTACTCTCGGGGTAGTTATGGTCAAAACCGTCTCGCTTTATTTTTTCGGCGAATCGAGCCCCCAGCTTGGACGAGTAGAAGTTCTCGATCTACAAGATCGGCGTTTAATACTTTCTCGAGGTGCCCTTGTTCGAGCAGTTGATGGGGCCTCCGTCGGAACTTTTTCTTGGAGCCGAGCCGTACAGGCTCTAACTATTTTACTGCTTCGCACACTGCTGCATCGCTCAGATCGTGCAGTTATCCCGGTACTTGAGGGAGGTCAGGGTAGCCTGGCTGCATCACTTGACTACGCTATCAGTAAGGAAACGCAGTGGTTGTGTGAAATGTTCGGAGTGGATGCCCACGGACGGTCAATCGCGCGGAGGCTGATCACTCGTCAAAACCCAGAGCGCAAACGGGCCGGTCCAGTTTCGGTATCATGTGGTGAGAAAATCGCCAAAGATGCTTCGATTGAAGTGTTCCTAGCCAGTCGGCGGCTTAGTACCTCAGATATTCGCCTCCTGCTCACGGCGCTTGAGAGTAGTGTAGATTCTAGTAGCGCTTTGCACCGCTCAGCGGATACTCAAAGTGCATCTAGTAAGAATTCGAGCGTGCCTGAAGCCATGCATGAGCACCCTATCGTATTTTTCTCCCCCTCCGATGGAGCTAATCCTTTCTACGGTCAGGTACTGCGAAGTATGGCTCAACTCTTCCCTGGTCACCTCACCCCAATAATTCCACGCCAAAACTTCGATCCTCACT
>JBIIHY010000023.1:0-16069 GCA_044235305.1 Bdellovibrionota bacterium | reverse complement strand
TACCGCCCGAAGAAAAGTTGGAGATGATGGCAAAGGCGCATTCTAAGGGAATTGGGGCGTCTCTGGTGGTTCTTCTTATGACCGGAACTGTTGCGGTTGGACTGCGCTTTCCCTGGGTTTTCTGGGGGGCATTCCTGGCCGTTCCATTTGTTTTCCAATTTGTTGCGGCCAAAGCATGGAGAGATATAAAGCCGCGCACTATACTGGAGTACCTTGCAGCTCGTTCGGCAGCTCGGCGATATGCCTACAGCGCCCAGTCTCAAGATCTCACCCCAGAACTCATGTTCAAGGGCTCCCTTGAACGGTCACGTCAAGAGGATACGATAGAACAACAGATGGATTTTGATCCGGAGAAGCCTCGGCCCCCTCGCACCCCTGTGTGGGTCGCCCTCTTCCGCGACACCCTTGTTATGATGTCCGAGCAACAAGGCGGGGCCAAATTGGAATTCGCTCATCCGCTCTTTGAGCGGTTTAAGGCTACGGCCGAGGGGTTTGAGGATGGAACACCCAACGACCGCCGTGTTAGGCTAGATGTTTCGGCACGCAAGGACAGTACCGCAGCTACCTTTTTTCTCACAAGCGATTATCCAGCTTCGCTGCTAGCCTGCGAACGAAAAATTCAGTCCTTTATCGCGGACCACCGCAACCACCAAGAACGAAGCGTACAGATCTTCAAAGAACTAGCGGATGAGAACCCAGCGGGGCTTCCTTTCTAGCTACATCAAAAAAGGTGGTGAGCAGTTGATGGTTTTTTTGCTACACTGCCGACCAGTAGCTTTTTACAAGAGGCCCATGAATCGTATTTGTTTGTACTCACTAGTAGGACTGTTATATTTGACGCTTGCGGCCCCGATGTATCCGACTTACGCCCAAGAGAGCACAACTTCCTCGGATAAGGTGAAAACGGCGCCTGCCCGTGCCAAGCTTTTTTCAGACAGAGAGCAAACTGCGACGGCAACATTCATCGTGCTCAAGATTATTACTCCAGATAAATTTCAAGTTACGGCTGCAGAGGTACCAGACCCTAACCGTCTCGTCTTCGATTTTGTAGGCACCAAGTGCCGCAAAAGCGACCCATTCTTGTTGTTTACTAACGATGTAATATCAGGCGTTCGCTTCGGCTCACATTCGGACAAGATGCGGGTTGTTATAGACGTAAAGACCGCTGACTTCCCGTTCTACGAATGGAAGGCAGGCCCCAAGCAGTTAATTATAAGAGTATTAGAGTCGGGAAAACGTCCCGAGAACAGAGCACAACCTACGAGCGCTCTAAGTCCATCGAGTGAGGATGAGATTAAACCCGCTATACCTCCTTCACCAGTTTCAACGACTAGGGCAGATACAACCCCAACTAGTACTCTTACGCCGATACCTTCGATAACCAATACGCCAAAGCCTGTAGCAACGGTGGTAGCTTCAACCCCTCAAACGCCACAACTAACAGCGCCAAAACTTCCGGGGTCTACGGAACAGGAGCAAGACGAATCAGGAAATGACGATAGTTATGATGCCGAGAACCTGCTACACCCCGTTGAAATAGATTCACATCCGACTATCTCGGTAAAGTCCTTAGAAGCGCCGACCCCATTCGCACAGCAAGTTTTGACAGAGGCAATCAACACTCAAACACCGAATACCCCTGCTCCCACCGCTGCCACCGGAATACCAACGCCGGCGCCATCTTCCACTCGAACCCCGACACCAAAACTATCCCCAACTCAGGCGCCCACACAATCTAAGGCACCGGTTTTGAAGATCACGGCTCTACCCTCAGCCACTGTGAAGATGACCGCTACTTTGACGGCCACTGCAGCAGCTACCGCGACGACCACCGCCACTCCTTTGCCATCGAAAACACCGACTAGCCCAGCATCGCCAACGGCCACTGCCACCGTAGCACCTTCTATACGTGTAGTGGCTCAGGCTACTGAAACACCACTGACTCAGCCCACCATAACTCCGACTGCCGTTCCAACACAGCCACCCATCACCGATTTTCACCTTCTCAACTATCGGTTTGATTACCTTGAGCCAGGTCGCATTCCGGTTCTGAAGTTGGTTCTTGATAAGTCGCGCCCTCAAGCGCAAATTAGCAAGATAGACTCAAAAACCTATACAATTGATATTCTAAACTGCAGCCTTAGCAGACCGGGACTAGCTCTGGCTCAGTATCCCCCGGCTGAATTTCGGGGATTTCTTCTTGTATCAAGCACCAGCACCGACACGAGACTATCGATTACCATAAACGTGGACGCGGGCACCACACTCGGTACTTTTGTGCGAAATAACGAGATTTGGGTTAAGCGACTGTAAATCACTGCTTTGATTTAGGGTCACCCTAACTTAGCAACTACTCTGCGTATTGCTCGAAATACTCTGTAAGCCCTCTTGGGCTGAAAGGAGTGTTTATGAGCAGAAACATCAGAGACCGAAGAGACCCCAACAAGAGAGTTGTGCACATTACCAACCGCTGCTGGGAAGGATTACCATTTGTCCCCAATCATTTCATCCGCCGTCTACTGAATGGAGTTATGGCTCGGGCCCAAACCCTCCACCCTGTTTCAATTATCTGCTATGTTTTCATGGGAAATCACTACCATATTATAATCGCAGGTGATGCTAATCGGGTCTCCAATTTTGCTAACTACTTAGATGGAGAAATAGCAAAGAGGATGATGCGAATCTTTCCTGGTCGATGGGGCTCCAAGTTTTGGACGGGGCGATTCAAGGAGCAGTTTCTTCCGACCACGGAGGCTGTGATTCAGAAAATAGCTTATGTTTTTTGCAATCCCTTAAGAGCCCGGCTTGTATCGGACTTGCAGTCCTACCCTGGCGCAAGCTCAATAAGCGCGCTTAACTCGCAGGGCAACAAAACATCAAATCTCCATTCATTTACGTTTCCACGACATTTTGCTCCGCTAAAAAATGGATATATTTCTCGCAGGCTAGACCTTCAACTATGCAAACACCTCCAAAATAAGTCGACCGGCTTTTGCGAGCTTTCAACTGACCTGTTCGCTTGGACCAAATGCTTTAGGGACAAAATTGACCGAAAAGCTACACTAGCTCGAATTGAAGCTCAAATATCGGAACAAAGCCTCAAGACAAGAAACGAAGGATTTATTGGAGCAAAAAATCTCAGCAGCCGCCCGCTGGATAGACCGCATCGACCAGAGAAGAAGAGAACAGACCGCACGCCCTTTGTCGACTGCCCCGATCCAGAGGCTCGAATACTCTATATTGCTGATTACCGCGCTTTCCAACGACAAGCCCGAGATTCCTGGAAAGCTGTGAAAAAAGGCTACATCACTGCGTGGCCACTCGGTTCCTTCTGTCCCAGTCGAAGGTGGCTCCAGCTAAAAGATCCCGAAAAGCTACTGCCTGCTAAACGAGCCTAAATTCCACAATCCATCAATCCTACCATCGGAAGACTCCGCACCATGAGTGGGCCGGAAGACTCATGAAACCGAATGGGCGTCTGTTGGTCTGACTCTACCAAAACGGCAGCCATGACCATACTAGAATAGGCTTTCGGCCTAGAGAACCCCTCAACTAATTAGCCCGATAGAACAACCACCGCGATTTATTTGACGGTCAAGAGTAGCAATCAAGCTGTTTAGGGTTTTGATATCTCTGGAGGCTGACCCCATCCATACTTGTTTATTGAACCAGGCGGAGAACGCCGGGGTGTGATAAGCAAATTAGATGAACTGGAGTGAGCTGGAGGGTGACCCCAACGATTATCTTCCTACAGCCGCTCAATCTTCATCGATTCCCCAAACATCTTGAGCAAGCTACCCTTCCCGTTAATGCTTGTTTCGAGCGCAACTTCGCGCTCCCACAGAGCTGAAACATGCTTAAGGGTGCGTTCGGCGTATTCTAGTTGCAGGTCGCGGCCATCGTGATAATGTTTGAGGTATAGAGTCCGATTACGACCGAAATCGGCATCCTCAACTTTAATCACAGGTATCGAACCAGTGCCAACACTCTTTATTAAGGTGTCGCGCAACTCCTTCCAATTCTCTTCGTCAGCAACCCGAGTCACCACCCGCTCCTTTCCACGCTTATCGTGCTGGAAGAGGTTGAGCTCCTCCATAATTTCTCGCGTCAGGAATCGGCGTAAAAACGACTGGTCCCGGTCTGACTCCCGAACTTCAAATATCTTCTTTCGACCCGGCGTTTCATTCTCATCCATCAACGCGAGGTTAGGCGGCGGCGAGTCGTCGCTGTATTCTCGTCCGGTGTTACCCTGATTCCAGCGACGCTCAATATCGTGCCAGATTACAAACCCTAAATGGTAAGGGTTCAGCCCACCCGGATGTGGGCGCAGCACCTGATTGTGCCTCACAAGAAACTCCATGTGCATGCCTGATGGAAGATTCAGCTCATTGAGGATCTTGTGATGCCAATAACTCGCCCACCCCTCATTCATGATCTTCGTTTCCATCTGGGGCATAAAGTACTGGGTCTGCTTATCTACAATCTGCAGGATGTCACGCTTCCACTCGGGCAGATAAGGGTTGTACTCCGCAATAAACTGAAGCAGGTTCTCAACTGGCTCTACAGGGGTCTTGGAAAGATTGGGAGGAACGTACTCAGGCGTTGGATGAATATCACGCCACTCATCAGCCGGCGGCTGCGCGCGCTCCCACGCTCTACGCAACTTCTGCTCTTCACTAAGCTGGGTGATCGCTAAATTTCGAGAGCGCTGGTAACAGATGGCATGCGCGTGATCAATGGCATCTTCTACAAGCTCAGTACCAAGAGAAGGATCCTCCATGTATGACGCTATACGCTTGCCGGCATTCTTAAACATCTCCAAGGCAAACCTAGCCTCAGTGCCTGATGTAAAAGTAAAGTTATTTGCGAAGAAATCGTTGTGACCATACACGTGCGCGATAGTGAGAACTTGCAACAGTAACGTATTGTCGCGCATAAGGTACGCCAGGCACGGATTGGTATTGATAACCATCTCGTACGGCAGACCCGAGACGCCGTAGTCATACATGGTCTTCTGCCGCTCATATGATTTACCGTACGACCAATGCGGATAGTGCGCAGGCATGCCGGTATATGCCATATACCCGAGCATCTCGTTGTGATCGCAGATCTCAAACTCCTGCGGGTAGCACTTCAGACGATAGCGGTCTACCAACTCTCGAATCCGGTCATCCCAACTCTGCAGTTCTTCTATGTTGAATGACATACGCTCCTTATGGTGCCGCTGCCGCAGCCCCCTCACTTCCGCCAAACACCTTGCCGTGCGCAGATACCCCACTCGACCTATCCTTCATCAGGAAGCTTCGGAACCCCTCCCAGAGGTCTTCCTTCTTTTCGATGGTTATCATGTGGAAATTATCGGCTTTAATCTGTCCGAATACCTCCAACATACTTCCGCTGTAGTATGCACTACCAGATGGTTTAATTTCCCCGTATCCGAAGAGGTTACACACCTTGCATAGATCTTCGGCGGCTTGAAGTGCGCGCTCGTTGTCAGAGTAAAAATTATCTCCATCAGAGCAATGGAATGCATAAATATTCCACAGGGATGGATGATACCTGTCGGCGATAATCTCAAGTGCCTTCTTATAGCCGCTCGATATGTAGGTTCCACCCGACTCAACCTTATGGAAGAAATCAGACTCAGTAACTTCTTTTGCCTCAGTGTGGTGAGCAATAAAGACAACTTCTACATTGGTATACTTCTGGCGAACGAACTGAAACAGAAGGAAGTAGAAGCTACGAGCCAGATATTTCTTTACCGTTCCCATCGACCCAGAGGTATCCATAATACAGAACACGACCGCGTTCGATGCCTCCTTTGTTGTTGGCACGATGTGCCAATAACTCATATCATCTTTATGAAATGGAAAACGCTGCTCCTCATCCTCCGGCTCTATATCGCGGCTTCTTTGCGCTGAGAGCTTTCGCCGAACACGATTACGTGCAGTCGATCGCTTATCAAGGCGCGGCCTAATACCGGCTTTTCTATGCCCTTTGCGTTTACGGGCATCATCTGACATGACTTCTTTTAAAGCCTTCTTCTCGAGCTCAGGAAGCTCAAGATCGTCGAACATAATCGCTATCAGTTCTTCCAAAGTGATATCAGTCTCAAAAGCATCGAGCCCCGGTTGGTTACCACCACCTTCACCAGGCCCCTGCCCCTCTTCGCCACCCTTTTCGACTACATCACCCGGCTTTTGGTTGCCGTCGCCCTGCGATACGCCAGGAGAGTTCTCACCGTAAATAAAGCGATACTCCTTGATAGAACGGATGGGCACTTTAATTATCTTGTCACGATCCCGCCCGATGATCGATTCGTCAGCGAGGATATCGCCGATATTATCGCGAATCGAATCTTTAATCTTCTGACGATGCCGAGAACGGTCCCTCGCGCTGCGATCAGACCGTTGCGATGGCGCTGAGTAGGGACGAAAAATTGTCGACATTAGCCGCGCTGATGCCCCCTTACACTAGGTTTTAGTTAGTCCTTCCACAAGTTATTAGCGGCGTACTTCAGAACGACATCCACGCAGCTTGCGGGATAGCCGTTACGAATGAGCTGCTCAACCATGCGGTCATATTTCTTACGCTGATCATCATCGCGGGTACGAGCCTTGGTGATAATACGCGAGACATCACGCACACTCGCCATAAGCTTCTTCTCGATAGCTTCTTTGAGTGGTTCGTAGCTTTCGTAAGTTAACTTTTCGCCTCGACGCCCTGCTGACCAGAGGTATGCGATCACTTCTTGCCGGAATCCGTCGCACGCAGTTCCGATAATCGCAATCTGCTCTTCGATCGACTTCATGAAGCCTTCATCAGCCTCAAGCACCTCACCAGTTGAACGATCTTTAAACTTCTTCTTCGTTACATACGCCTCGGCGTGGTCGAGATAGTTCTGGAAGAGCGACTCAGCTTGTTCTTGGTACGAGTACACAAATGCTTTCGTAATCTCCTTCTCAAGCACCTCAAGGTACTCTTTGTGAAGGGTATCTTGGAGAAACTCTAGATAACGCTTCTTCACGTCATCAGCAAAATCAGACTCCTTAACCATGTGCACAAGCGCTTCGCGAACAGAGATAGGATGAATTGCATTCATCTCGATATTGTCTGAAAGCGCATTATCGAGCGCTTTCATAATAAAGCGTGTTGAGATACCGCTAAGCCCCTCGTTCTTGGCTTCTTCCCGCAGCTCAACAACATCGATCTTCTTTGTTTTACCTTTCTCGACAACCTCTTCGCCGTTATACAGCTTGAGCTTGGTGAGAAGGTCGCACTTATTAGTCGGATCAAGTCGAGAAAGGATCGCGAACATCGACGCTATCTCGATCGTGTGTGGTGCGATATCAGCCGTAAACTGCGACTGGCGGATTATCTTCTTGTAAATCTTCACCTCTTCAGAGAGACGCAGATTGTACGGCACCTTTACGGTAACGATACGGTCAAGGATCGCCTCATTGGTATGGTCGCTCTTGAACTTCTTCCACTCGGCCTCATTTGAGTGCGCCACGATACAGGTATCGACGTAAATCATTCCATGGCGCCCTGGCGCAGGAATCGACTTCTCCTGAGTCGCTGTAATCATCGCGTGGAGGTATTCCGTTTCGTTCTTAAATACCTCGATAAACTCAACCATTCCGCGATTACCAACGTTTAACGCTCCGCTGAGATCAAGAACGCGCGGATCTCCCTCTGAATAGAGGTCAAGTTTGGAGATATCTTCCCCTCCTATCAGCACACTTGTATCTTGATTGTTCGGATCGACCGGAGGAACTACACCTACGCCGCGTTTTGCTCGCACACTCAGGTCATAGAGGCGAACTGGGACATCCTCCCATCGACCTTGGAACTCTTCTTTGAGGCGATAACGGCATACCGGGCAGAGATCTCCCTCGATCTCTACTCCGAGCATCTTTGAAAACTCTTTGCGTAAGTGTCGAGGAACCAGGTGGAGCGGCTCCTCAAGCATTGGACAGCCATCAATAGCGTAAATTGGTGGAAGGCTCTCAAGCCCCTTCTTGAGACGCTCTACGAGCGAACTCTTTCCAGATCCTACTGGCCCCACCAGATAGAGAACCTGCCGACTCTCCTCACCTTTCAAAGACGCTGAGTGAAAGTAGCGAACGATCTGGTTAATCGTTTTCTCCATACCGAAAAACTGGTCGGCGAAGAAGTTATAGACTTTCAGCTTTTCACCTTTGAAGATGCGCTTGAGGCGGGCATCCTGCTCAAGGTCTACTTCAACGACACCCTCATCGTTGATCATGTCAAAGAGGCGCTTGTGAGCGAGCTTTGCGATGCCCGGATTTTCACGAGCCTGCTCGAGGTACTCGAGCATGGTTCCCTTCCACGAGGATTTCTTCCGCGATTCACGGTCTTCTTGAATCAATTTTTGAAAATCGTTGTCCATGAAATCCTCTCTGCTCAGTCGTTAACCTTGCCCTTACTCACTACCCAGAACTGAAAAGAACGAACCCAGTCACCAGACAATTCTCGCCGTATACAACGCGGAGTCAAAGCTCCGTTGCCATACTAACCGCGATAACTAGCTGCCTTATCACGGGCTCGAATGTTTAGTGCTGTTACTTTTACGGTAAACGATCTACCTCCTCACCCACAACGACTTTAAGCACCTAGGGTAAGAAGCGAGACCCTTGTCCGTTAGTATTTTGATGCCCCACCCCCCCGAATTGATTGCCACCCGTGCGGCAATATCTGAATTTTTTTAAGGCGGTTACCACACATTCTAGGAGAACACCGTACCAATTAATGCCGAACACACGGGGCAAAAGGCACGGCAAAACAATAAATAGCCCCCTGAACTAAAGCTGCGGCTTTCAATAATCTAAAAATCCTCAACTTCCCGCCAGAAGCCAGAAACGGCGGCACCCAAATTGGCTCAACTGTCCGATTTTTTTACATAAACATTGAGATTAGACCTCTTTAAGGTATACACTCGGCCGGTCTTATGGCTCGGTAGGAAGAGAGAGTATACCCATGACGACCACACCCCCTTGGAAGAGGATTGCACTATTAAGCGACGCTCTTGAGCACGGACTAAAAGAGAGCGAGTTTCAAGCAATAACCAAAGCCCTCGGTCGCGAAATAAATATGGTTGAGCTCGGCATCTGCTCAGCTCTTTTTTCGGAACACTGTTCATATAAGAGCACAAAGGTTCACTTGCGAACGCTCCCCACCACCGGCCCACGTGTAATCGTTGGCCCCGGAGAGAATGCGTGCGTTGTTGATATCGGCGACAACGAGGCAGTTGTTTTTAAGGTAGAGAGTCATAACCATCCGTCTTTCATCGAGCCGTTTCAAGGAGCAGCAACTGGCGTAGGAGGAATCCTGCGTGATGTTTTCACAATGGGTGCACGACCAGTGGCGCTACTCAACTCACTGCGCTTTGGAGATCCTTCTCTTGCTAAAAGTCGCTACCTCGCGCGTCGCGCTGTTAACGGTATTGGCTTTTACGGAAACTGCATGGGAATCCCAACCGTCGGCGGTGAGTTGATGTTTCATCCATCTTTTAACGGCAACTGTCTCGTCAACGCATTCGCTCTTGGGACGGTTAAGCAGGATGAAGTTTTTCTCGGCACAGCCGCTGGCGTTGGGAACATAGTTCTCTACGTCGGCTCAAAAACAGGTCGCGACGGCATCCACGGTGCGAGCATGTCGTCTGAAGCCTTTGGTGATGACTCCGAATCAAAGCGCCCGACAGTACAGGTAGGAGATCCCTTCCAAGAGAAGCTACTCCTTGAGGCGTGCCTTGAGGCTTTCAAGAGCGGTCACGTTGTTGGTGTACAAGACATGGGAGCTGCTGGGCTCACTAGCTCCTCATTCGAGATGGCCGATCGCGGACAGACGGGTGTTCGTCTACACCTTGATCGCGTGCCTCAACGCGAAACCGGCATGAACCCCTATGAAATAATGCTTTCAGAGTCTCAAGAACGAATGCTCTTTATCGTTCAAGCGGGACACGATAAAGAGCTAATAAAGATCTTTGAGCGTTGGGAGCTTGATGCGGTCGCAATCGGTGAAGTAATTGATGGCGGTGACGTTGAGCTGTTGTGGCATGGGGAGCTGGTTTCCTCGATTCCTGCTAAGTTGCTCACAAGTGCGGTACCTGAGTACAAGTGGCCAATGACTCCTCCGGCAGATCCCTCTCGGACTGCTCCGATTGATATCGCCACACTCCCTGAGCCGACTGACCTAGCGGCCACCTGGCTTCAGATGTTAGGTAGCCCAAACCTCTGCTCGCGACACGCTGTGTACAATCAGTACGATTCAACTGTGCGCGCTGACACTGCAGTTCATCCAGGTTCTGACTCTGGCGTTGTTCGTATTAAGAGCAGTTCGGGGAACGAAAAGGGTATCGCTATATCTCTCGACTGTAATTCCCTCTACTGCTCAATAGACCCAGCGAAAGGAACAGCGCACTCCCTCGCAGAAGCGTGTCGTAACGTAGCGGCTACAGGAGCGACTCCTATCGGAATATCAGACTGCTTAAATATGCCAAGCCCCGCTAAGCCAGAGACCATGTACCAGATCGCTGAGTGTATACGTGGCCTCGGTGAAGGTGCTCGCGCTCTTGAGGTTCCAGTAGTGAGCGGAAACGTGAGCCTCTACAACGAGACAAATGGTCAAGGGATACTCCCTACCCCGCTCCTCGCTGTCGTAGGACTGATAGACGACGCTACCAAGGCAACATCTGCCACGTTTAAGCAGAATGGAGATGCAATCCTTCTTATAGGCACAAACGATGAAGCTAACATCGGCGGAAGCAGCTACCTTGCTGAGATACACAAAAAGGAAGCTGGAGCTCTACCTGAATTAAACTACGAGCGTGAGCGCAAGAGTTGTGACTGCATTCGAAAGCTTATCGACAAGCGCCTTCTTCAGTCTTGTCACGACCTCTCTCAGGGAGGTCTGGGTGTAACCCTTGCAGAGAGCTGTTTCAGGGAATACCAAGCGCCACTTGGTGCTTCACTTACTCTTTCACAGCGAGCAAAGCGGAAGGACGCCGCGCTATTCAATGAATCAGGGGCACGCTTCTTGGTTAGTTGCACAGCAGAGAACCTAGCGGCCGTGAAGGACATTATCGCACAACACGGCATATCAATCAGCGCTGAAGGTGTTGTGGGCGGTGACACGATTTCCGTCAAGGACGTCGCTGAAATACCCCTCGCTGCTGCCCACAAGGTTTGGCACACCGGACTCGATGCAATCTTCGAAGCGTAACTGAGAGAGCACTTATGACAAGCTTTTCTGCACTAGAGGATAAATTTCACGATGAATGTGGCCTGATGGGTGTATGGAACCATCCCGAAGCTGCCAACCTCGTTTATCTTGGCCTCTATGCACAGCAACACCGTGGCCAAGAAGGTGCTGGAGTAGTTACGATCGATCGGTCAGCTCCCGAGGAGCCTGTGCTACACGTTCACAAGGGCCTTGGACTGGTAGCGGACGTATTCGGAAACTATGACTTCTCTAACCTACCTGGGGCCTACGCCATCGGTCACGTGCGCTATACAACCGCCGGGGGCAACAAACTGACGAATGTGCAGCCTTTCGTCGCAGACATCTCACTTGGGCGCGTAGCCGTTGCGCACAACGGAAACCTCATCAATGCTGACGAGCTGCGGCGTGAGCTTATCGACCAGGGTTCCATCTTTGCCTCCACTTCCGATACCGAAACTATCCTACACCTCCTCGCACACGGCGATAAGAGTCAGCCACTTGTTGAGTCAGTCATAGCGGCAGTGAAGCGCATCCAGGGTGCATTTTCCCTGCTAGTGCTATTTGAAGATCGCTTGATGGCTATTCGTGATGCTCACGGCCTTCGCCCGCTAGCAATAGGCGAGCTCAATGGCGCAACGGTCTTTGCCTCTGAAACGTGTGCCTTCGACCTTATTGGGGCGAAGTACGTGCGCGACGTGCAACCGGGAGAAGTAGTTGAGGTCTTCCTCGACGGGACAACCAAGAGTTACTTCCCTTTCGGCTTCACCCGCGAAGCCCCGTGCATCTTTGAGTTCGTCTACTTTGCTCGTCCAGACTCTAATGTCTTCGGAAAAAATGTGTACCGCATTCGCAAAAACATGGGAGCTGAGCTAGCTCGGGAAACACCGGTAAAAGCTGACCTCGTTATTGCAGTGCCTGATTCAGGTGTTGCAGCGGCTATCGGATACGCTGAGACCGCTGGAATACCTTTCGAGATGGGACTCGTCAGAAACCATTACGTGGGACGCACATTCATTGAACCGAAGCAGTCTATCCGAGATTTTGGAGTTAAGATTAAGCTTAATCCAAACCCCGCTGTTCTATGGGGCAAGTCGGTAGTTGTCGTTGATGACTCTATCGTGCGCGGCACGACCAGTCGAAAACTCGTTGCGATGCTACGCCAAGCCGGAGCTCGAGAGGTGCACATGCGCATCTCGTCTCCCCCCACGACCCACCCGTGTCACTACGGAATTGATACTCCCGATAAACATGAGCTTATAGCCTCAAGCAACTCTGTTGAGCAGATAAGGGAATTTATCGGCGTAGACACGCTAGCCTACCTTTCAAGAGATGGACTCTACCGAGCGGTAGAATCAACTCCTGGCAAATTCTGCGATGCGTGTTTCAGCGGAGAGTACCCCGCTGGAACACCCGTCCAGATAACACCTAAGAGGCAGCAGCAGCTTCCGTTTTCGTAATGACGTTGACGAGCTTCGGGCTCTTCGTCTGCGGATTGCGAACCGTGATAAACTTATCACCGTCAGAAACCTTGTAAGCAGTGCCTGCCATGGCTGCTATCACTGCTGCCTTTAGCTCTTCCTCTCCGACGGCAGCCGCAACGTCAATTGTCGCTCGCTTCTTTCCTGCAATCTGAATCACAACCGTGACCACATCATCAACCACAAGCCCTGCATCGTAGAGAGGCCAAGCGGCACGTGCGACTGGCGCCGCATTCCCAAGCCGCTCCCACAGCTCTTCAGCCAGGTGTGCAGCAAACGGTGCCAGAATGAGCGTGAACGCCTCAAGCGTTCTCTTTGACACCTGCTTATCAGCTACAAAGTTAAGCAGCTCCATCATGGTTGAGATGGGGGTGTTAAAGTGCAGCGCCTCTAGGTCCTCACCTACTTTTTTAACTGCCTTGTGAACTGCCTTCTTGATCTCACGGTCCTCGACATCATCTGCAACTATATCACGGAAGCCGCTCTCCTTGCCACCGGTAACAAATGAATACAACCGTCGCAGGAAACGTTGATTGCCTGTGATTGCCTTTGAATCCCACGGCTTCGAAGCCTCAAGCGGCCCCATGAACATCAGATATGTGCGCAGCGTGTCAGCTCCGTAGCTACCAATAATATCATCGGGATTAATTACGTTCTTAAGCGACTTGGACATCTTAGCGATGATGCGCTCGAGGCTTTCGCCCGTCTGCTTATGACGGAAGTTGCCTGCCTCATCTTCCACGACGAGATCAACAGCGACGAGTGCACCGCGCGAATCCTTAAATGCGTGCGATTGAATCATGCCCTGATTAAACAGCTTCTTGAACGGCTCACGAGTCGATACGTATCCCAGGTCAAAGAGCACTTTGTGCCAAAAGCGCGAGTAGAGAAGATGCAAGACTGCGTGTTCTGCACCACCCACGTAGAGATCAACCGGCATCCACTTCTTTTCAAGCTCTCGGTCCCAGCCAGTCTCTGTATTGTGCGGGTCAATAAAGCGCAGGTAGTACCAACACGATCCAGCCCACTGTGGCATCGTGTTTGTCTCGCGACGACCCTTTTTTCCCGTAGTAGGATCTGTGACCTCAAGCCACTCTGGAGCCTTTGCCAGCGGTGATTCACCACTTTCAGAAGGCTTGTAATCTGATACTTGCGGCAAGACGAGCGGCAACTCAGAGTCTGACAACGCAGTGACCCGACCATCTTCCCAGTGAATAATAGGAATAGGCTCACCCCAGTACCGTTGGCGAGAGAAGAGCCAATCGCGAAGCTTGTAGTTAACCACGCGATTACCGAGCTGCTTTGCTTCAAGCCACGCAGTAATTTTCTCGCCGGCTTCCTTATTTGATATCCCCTCAAGCCCAAGCTCGCGAGCAACGGCTGCCCTGCATGGCAACATCACTCCGGGGTCGGTCCAACACAACTCCCCTTCACTCACTGATGCCTTTACGCTTTGCTCTCCCTCAGTTGGAACCAGCACGGCCCGCACCGGAAGGTTAAATTTCTTGGCAAATTCAAAATCACGCTCATCATGGGCCGGAACTCCCATAACAGCGCCCGTTCCGAAAGAGATAAGGACGTAGTCTCCAACATACACCGGTACGAGATCGCCGTTTATCGGATTCACCACGTGCCCACCCGTGAAAACACCGGTCTTCTGACGCGTTTCAAAGGTACGATCAAAATCGCTCATCTTAGCGGCATTTTCACGATAGGCATTCACCTGTTCGCGCTGCTCGGCTGTTGTTATCTCATCAACTATTGCATGCTCTGGAGCAACCACGAAAAAAGTCACGCCAAAGAGCGTGTCGGGTCGGGTAGTGAAAGCGACAAGCGGCTTATTCGAACCGACAACTGAGAAGGTAATCTCTGTTCCAGTTTTCTTACCTATCCAATTTCGCTGCTGCTCTTTGATAGCTTCTGGCCAATCGATCTCATCAAGTTCAGAGATCAAACGCTCTGAATACTTTGTAATCCGCAGCATCCATTGCTTCATCGGCTTGCGAATAACGTCGTGACTACCGCGCTCAGACTTACCGTCGATAACCTCTTCGTTCGCTAGTACTGTGCCAAGCGCTGGACACCAGTTAACCATCGCCTCTGCGTAATATGCGAGACGGTGCTCTGCTTGATACGCCTGAACAGCAAGCTCGCCTTGAGCCTTAATGTCTGAAGGAATCGGAAGCTCTTCAATCGGGCGAGCCTTCTGCGCTTCAACATCGAACCACGAGTTGTAGAGCCGCAAGAATATCCACTGCGTCCACTTGTAGTACTCCGGCCTGCACGTTGCTATCTCTCGGTCCCAATCATACGAGAAACCGATCTCTTTCATCTGCCGAACAAAGTTGCTGCAATTCTTCTCAGTTATGATCGCCGGGTGCTCACCTGTGTTGACAGCATGCTGTTCAGCAGGCAGACCGAACGCATCAAACCCCATCGGGTGAAGCACATCGAAACCCTGCATGCGCTTAAAACGCGAATAGATATCGGTAGCCGTATAGCCGAGGGGGTGCCCGATGTGGAGCCCTGCGCCGGATGGGTACGGGAACATATCGAGTACATAAACCTTAGGGCGACCTGAATTATCGGTCTTAAAGGTCTTATTCTGTTCCCAGAACGCCTGCCACTTCGGTTCTATAGCTTTTGGATCGTACTCAGACACAACTAACCCCATAATAAGGAAAAAAACGGCCAAAAATAGGCTAACACCCTTGTTTCTCACCCTAAGCGCCTGGAGTCAATCATGGACCACAAATCACTTACCCCAAACTCTTTACTTCTGAATGCTTTTTAGGTACTTAAGGCGCTCGTCAGGGTTGCTCCCGTAATCCTGGCTGCGGAGTCGTAGTTCAGTTGGTTAGAACGCTCGGTACGACTCCTCGATCAAAACTTGGCTCCGCCAAGATTTTGATTACGACCAGGGATAAACCCTGGACCCGAAGCGTTCTAACAAAGATATTCTGCGGAGTCGTAGTTCAGTTGGTTAGAACGCTCGCCTGTCACGCGAGAGGTCGCGGGTTCGAGTCCCGTCGGCTCCGCCACTTTTGCCCTTCAGGGCAAAAGAGTCGAATCCCCACGTAAGTTGAACCTGTGAGCTCTCGCGTGATTTATCACGCGATGAGGACGTGCGGGTTTCGGCGCACCGCGCTGAAACACAGAGCACGTAGAGCAACAATGGAAACGCGAGCTAGCTTAGCGTTTCCTCCTTACAGGGTTCGAGTCCCGTCGGCTCCGCCATTTTCGACCTTCAGGTCGAAAATCACTGATCCCACGTTAGTCGAACCTGCGAGCTCTCGCGTGACCTTGGTCACGCGATGAGGAGGCGCGCTTTGGCTCTTGAGAGCCAA
>JBIIHY010000021.1:0-16181 GCA_044235305.1 Bdellovibrionota bacterium | reverse complement strand
CGCCGCCGAGCGACCAGGTGAGCGTGCCTGTCGACGGAAATGTGGTAGTAAACGCATTCAGTACGCGTCCTCTCGCGAAGGTAGAGGGCTGACCGCGCTGCCTGTCGCCAGGAGAGAAAAAATTGTCAGCTGCCGAAATCACAACTTCCCCGGAGCCGTTATTCTGATATCCCCAGTGCGCAAGCAGCTCGCCACCGGGCAACACGTCAACACACTCTGCTACCGGAGTAACGGAGAATGCCACCGTGGCTGGAGTTGCAGTTGCTGTCGGAGTCGGCGTAGGCGTCGGTGTGCTTGTTGGAGTAGGCGTCGGTGTCGGCTCAACACATGCAGTAAATGGGATCATCGCGTAGCCAGCCGAATCCGTCCTGCGATCTTGGGAGTCGAACAAATACCCCCACTGACCACTCGGTGACGATGCCGTTACCCACAAGTAAGTCTCAGCACCGTTTGCGGCGAGGGGAACGTTAACATCAACAGAATTACAGACAGAGTTTGCGCACAGCCCAGCAGTGGGCTGATTGATTGATACGCTCGAATTAGCGAGCAGCTTGTGGGTATTGTTGACCCATCCGAGAACCGTTATCGGGTGCGCTCCACCGTAGTGGTCGCACACGGTTACTCGTATCGTAGAGCAGTTTAGTCGAGTAACCACTCCGGAAAGGTACATGGTACCGCAATTTGAACAAGCACCGCATGTGGTGCAGCTCTGTGCCAAGGCACAGTTTGACGAAAACACGCTCCAACCAAGAACGAGTAGAGCTGCTAACGCCACCAAGAAACTTCGTTGACACTGAAAAATTCTTTGCTGCATGTTTATCACCACAACTGGGAGCGATATCTAAAATCTTAAAAATCACCGGTGATTGATTAACGAATAGGCGCGTCTGACATGACAAGCGCCGCGTTTCGTACTCACCGAGGACCTGCTTGATCCCGTGCTCCTCTCACCCATTTTTATCAGAAACCAGATCGCTACTAAACCAAACGGGGCCAGATTGTGTATGGCCGTACATGATAACCGCTTTGAGCAGAAAAAATTGCCCGTCTTGCGGCGTTTTTATCAAATAAATACAGACACATGTATTGGCAGAAGGTGCTCGGAGTCTGGTCATGTGGGAGTAAGACGCCTTGAGTCGGCTTTAGCTACTATCTGTGCCCTTCCTCAACAGACCACAAAGAGACGGGCAGCTCCTCTGTCGTTGCAACGGGGCTCATTTCAACCAACCGGTCCCCTGAGCTACTGAGCTGCATCCAAGCGAGAGTCCCAATACACCTTCCGAAAAAACGCCGTTTGGGGATTATTCGGTGGCTCGTATTCGAGACATAAGCGGGCTCATTTGTTATAACCCCGCGGCCTACTTTCTTTTTACTGCTCATCTTTCTATGACTGGGTCCGCACCATCGACGACCTACGACTCTATCAAGAGCCTCACAAAGGCTTCGTGGGCCGCCACTCAGGGCGATCGTATTCGCTTCTTTGCATTTATCCTGCTCTTCTTTATCGCCAACTCGCTCGAGCTGGTTATCCCGTGGTCAATCGGTTGGACACTAGGGATATTTGTCAAAGAGGGGATCAACGAAGCATCTTTTAAAACCGGGCTGCTCGGCATAGGGGGGTACGTTGTGCTGCGTATGCTCTACACCGTGTCGCACCACTATGCGCGCTACTTTCAGGGCACAGCGGCTTTCTCGGCACGCTTTAAGAAACTGTCGGAAGTCTTCTCAGCGCTCCTTAGCTTTCCCCTCAAGTGGCATGTACACCACCACTCCGGTGAAAATTTAAGTCGCCTCAACCGTTCTGTGGGAGCGGTAGAGTCGGTTATCAGCAATTACATCTGGCAGCTTGTAGAAGGGTTAGTAAAGTTCGGATTCGCGACAGTAGCCCTCTTTGCCCTTGATCTGTGGGTTGCAGTAAGCGTGCTGGTTATGGGTTTTGTCACCATCATGGTGATGATCCTTTTTAACGCCCGACTAACGAAGAACATCCGCAAGAACAACCGCTTCTACGACACGCTAAACCGCACCTGCGTTGATTACCTCTCAAATATAATCACCGTTAAAACGCTGCGCCTCGAAGAGCCTGCGACCACCTACCTCTCAAACCAACGTAACGACGGGTTCCGCATCTGTCGCAAGATCTGGAAGTACCAAGAGCTCAAGTGGGGAACGATCACCCTGGGCTACAGCCTGATGATGGGAACCTCTCTGTTGATCTACTTCTTTAACCAGAAGAACAGCTCAGTGGCCTTTGACGTTGCACAGGCGTACGTACTGCTTAATTACCTGGATAGGATATTCGGCGCGATCTCTTCTTTTACAGGTTACTACGGGGGAATTATCGAAGCATCCACAGCATACGATGACGCCTCGTCGGTGCTCACGGAATCAAAGCAGCATCATGTAGCAAGTAGGCCCTCAGCCCTCCCTCCGACCTGGAGTAGCTTTACACTTAAAGATGTGGAGTTCTCGTACGGCGGGGCCGTGCCAAATTTAAAGGGGGTCTCACTTACCCTGCAGCGCGGAGAGAAGATAGCGCTCGTTGGCCCAAGCGGTGGAGGCAAATCAACGCTGCTTAAGGTCATGTCCGGAATGTTGAGCGCACATCGGGGGGAGGCTGTTACCCCTGACGGAACACACTTCTCACTCGACGATGTCGCTGACGTAAGCCTACTTGTTCCGCAGGAACCTGAGATCTTCTCCGAAACGGTGCGCTACAACTTGAGCTTTAACCAGGACTTCACCCCAGCTCAACTACAACGGGCGATTGAGCTGTGTCGAATCGATCACATCTTGCAGAAGCTCCCGAATGGCTGGGATAGCACCATGGAAGAAGCCGGTCTCAACATCTCAGTTGGAGAGCGTCAGCGCCTGGCATTAGCGCGTGGAATTCTTCGTGCTCCTGGGAAGCACATCCTATTGATGGATGAGCCCACCTCAAGCCTTGATCCGCTGACTGAGAAGCAGATCTTCACAGGCATTCTGCACGAGTTCCGCGACCAAACGATCATCACCGCTTGCCACCGACTGGCGCTCGTACCGCTCTTTGATAAGATCGTATACATCCGAGATGGTCGCATAGAAGAGGTAGGCTCGTTCCCTGAGCTACGCGCTGCTGGTCGAGCCTTCGCGATTGCGTGGGCAGACTATGAGCGCACCGTCGTAAGCGGAGAACCGAGTTAGGCGATGGCGAATATCGATAGAAAAACGGTTAGGTGGTTTCTAACGCTCACCCGCCCTTTCTTTCGCTCCGAACTACGGTGGCGCGCACTGGGGCTTGTGGTGCTGCTGCTTACTCTCTCGCTCTCACTAAATTCAATCGCGGCAAAGATGAGCTACATCACTGGTCGCTTCATGACCGCGTTACAGACCAGAAACACGGCAGCATTTTATGACGAAATCTTTACCTTTGTTTTGGCATTTCTAATCCTCACGCCAATAGTTGTCTCGTATAGCTACACCGAACAGCGACTAAGCCTCCTGTGGCGACGGTGGCTTAGCCACCACATCCTGGCTCGCTACTTCCACGACCGGGCATACTATCGCCTCAACCTTCGTGGTGATATTGATAATCCCGACCAACGTATAGAAGCTGACGTCAAAGCTTTCTGCGCTAACAGCTTAACCTTTTGCTTGATTCTGTTCAGCTCTACCGTGCAGCTCTTTCTCTTTGTCTATCAACTCTGGGAGATCTCGTGGATGCTCCCCGTTGCAGCGCTCGCGTATGCCACACTCGGGTCACTGGTTACCTACTACCTCGGTCGACCTCTCATTGGACTCAATTTTTCGCAGTTTAAAAAAGACGCAGATTACCGATATAAACTTGTAAACGTGCGCGATAGCGCTGAAGCAATAGCGTTTTATGGTCGCGAAACCCGCGAGTACGTCCGTGCAAGGCAGCGCCTTAAATCAGCTCTCTCAAATGCCTTACAAGTGGTGAATTGGAATAGAAATCTGCAATTCTTCACCAACCCGTACAACTACTTCTTGGGAATACTTCCCACGCTCATCGTTGCTCCGCTTTTCTTTAGAGGACAGATAGAATTTGGCGCGGTGATACAGGCGGGCGGAGCATTTGCGGTCGTAATAAATGCGCTCTCAATTGTTGTAAACAACTTTTCGAATCTGAGCGTATTTGCCGCCGTTACTAATCGCCTAGGATCCTTCTGGGATGCCATCGAAGATGTCTCTGGCTCAAGCGCGCCTGGACAGAGAATTAAAACCAGCATCGGTACCCCGGTTGAGTTCCGCTCGGTGACTATTTGGACGCCGCGACGCGAGCAGGTTCTCATAAAGGATCTAAGCTTCTCTCTACAGGGGCGCTCCCTACTTATCAGCGGTGCAAGCGGGACTGGAAAGAGCTCGATCTTACGAGTTACCGCCGGGCTGTGGGATGCGGGCACTGGCCAGATAATTCGCCCAAACCTTGAAGAAGCGCTCTTCTTGCCGCAACGCCCATATATGGTACTTGGTTCGCTTCGTTCTCAGCTAACATACGGCGTTTCGCGCGGTTCCGTGCTCGACCGTGATCTACACGCAGTGCTAGAGAAAGTTCGCTTAATGGAGATGGTTGAGCGCGTGGGTGGACTTGATGTCACACTGGACTGGCCCAATGTGCTCGGCACAGGCGAGCAACAGAAACTTGCTTTTGCCCGCTTGTTCCTCATGCGGCCAAAGATCGCATTCCTCGATGAGGCAACAACTGCAATGGATAGAAGCGTTGAGCAAGCCCTCTACAAACTGCTCCCCGAGTACGTTGAGCAGTATGTCAGCACCGGCAGCCTCGCTGACCTAGCCGAATATCATGAGCACACAGTTAAACTACTAGGGGGTGGCACATGGGCCTACGACTAACCTCCCTAGTCATCGCAGCACTTCTCTGCATGTGTGCATCAACAGTCAGCGCGCAGCACAAGGTGAAGGAAACGATCTTTGAAAACTGTGATGAGGCACGCAAATCGTTCGTTGCACTTTCACCAGTGGAGCAGCAACAAACGTTCGATTTCCTCACGCGTATCGTAGCGCTCAACACCCAGACCCCAGCGTCACCGGAAGTTTTTCCAATTATCCCAGGCCAGCAGCCCGGAACACACCTCGGCCCCTCCCTTGGTCGCGAGGCCCCATCGGGCCATATGTGGCAGGCAACCGACGCAAAACGGGAACTCCGTGCAAAACGGTGCGCCCTTGAACTCTTTCTCGCTGCTGGGGTTGAAGCACTAACAGCCCTTCCTGATCTTATAAAGGTGTACAGCGAACAGAACCTAAGCGACGAGGTAGCAGTTGCCCTGGAGGAGACCGCTGCTAATATCGCAGAGGTCGCTCACCGTTCTGGACGAGTTCCCGCAGAGAGCGATATCGATGCTGCTGCGCAGCTCCTCGTTAGCGCTCATCCGTTACTGGCTCAAAACTACCTCTCCGAATTTCCAATCATCACCACTCCTCGAGTGGTAAAGGCACTTACTTCAGCCCCAGAAGAATCACATAGAGCCGTCGTAGAAACTCTCAAGCAACTCGACCCTGACGGCAGCAGAGGCTTGCGGGCATTCCTTGAGCTGGCCCGCACCCTTTCAAGTGAAGAGGTAGGCACACTTTCAAAGAGACTCCCGCTACCATCGTCATCAGAGGTCCTGAAACCGTACGCTATCGATATGGTGCGACTCGCAGCCGACCCACGATATACACGGGCAACTACGCCCCTGCTTAGCCGAACGTGTGTGGCGCTTAACGGTCTGAGCGCGGATCCTGTGACTATGGCGGAGGTCGCGCAAAGGCTCGACATTTACTCTGACAGCTCGCTCTCGCGCCCCGAACAGACGTGCTTGATAAAGACATTCCCGGCAGTGGCAGCTCGAATTGCGCTTGATCTCACCTCAACAGATGAGGCCATAGTACTTCGCACACTCCCACTGCTGCCATCAGCAGCACCTCACCTTGTCGGTGAAAATCGCACAACGGTATTCAATCGCTTAAAAGATCTCGTTGTGGCCAACACGCCCCTGGTTTCTCCGCAGGCTGCAGAGGCAATTTCTATCTTTACTGATAAGCGTAGCGATGGGCTGACAATTTTATTAGCCGCTCTGTCCTTGCCAGCTCCCAAGGGAGAGGTTGCCACAACAGCAACGCCGCTTTACGCAGCAGCAATGCGGACAGTGAGTACCATGGGACTGGGAAAAGATGCCGCTCGCTTCACGCCAATCCTCATCAGTGCCGTAACTTCTGGTTTCGCTTTTGACGAGGCCCGACAGCTCGCTAAGTCTCATCCTACTCTCGAAACGGATCTTCTTAAGATCCTTCCTAAGAGCTCTCCTGACGCAACTTCGCGGGCTCTCATAGTACTCGGTGACCGTCCAACATTAACAACAAAAGCGACCGCTGCGCTGGTTGAGATTTTACGCAGTGGCGCACACAATCTAGCTGTATACACCGCGCTTACCAAGGTTGGCGCATCTGCTTCGAACGCCATCAGAAGGGCGCTACCAAAGGGTCCCTCACCAAAGAGGCTCACCGGCCTTAGTCTGCTCGTACGTTTTGAAACGGCCTCAAAGCAAGAGGCCTCAGAGCTCGTTAGTCTTCTTGCGTCAGCCGAATGTTCCAACATCCCGACAGACCCAATCCTTCTAGCTAATCTCCAAAACAGAAAAGAGATTACTCAGGCAGCAGCCTCATCGATGCTTGCCACTGCCGGAAGATGTATCCCCACCTTACCTGCTGAAGTGGCTATTCGCCTGATCGAGAACAACCCGGCACTTATTCCTCTCAGTTGCACAGCGGCCGCCGAGAAATTAGAAGCAACTCAGCTCCCTGAGCCGTTGGCAGCAGCACTGACCGAGAAGTTTCTAGCGTCAGGTGCGTGCCCACAATTTATCTCTAAGGCCGTTCTTATGGGGTCAACGCACACCAAAGCGACTGCCCTCAAGCACCTCTTAACTAAAACTTCCGCCGATGACGTTGTGCTCGCTTCTGTTCAAGAGGCCCTGCGCGAGATGGACTCAACCTCGGCCCTCTACTTTGATTATGCAACTGTTTTGGCGAAGCTTGCCCCTAACATGTACGGCTGGAAAGACCTGGTAAGAGACGCGATTGAAACAGCGGGTAAAAACCAGCCGATAGACCGTGCCCTTCAGGTGATACGCTTATTGCCTCCCGCGGTTGTCCTTGAAGAAGTTACCCCTGCCTTAAGCTCTGACTCTCCTGAACGTATCGTGGGAGGTTGCCACGTTGGAGCAGCGCTTGGGGCCCAGGCTGTGCCTATCGTTTCTAAGTTGTGGAACCTGCGGGAGAAGCGACACCCTTCAATTCGGTACGCAACCTCACTAGCTCTACTGGAAATCAACCCGCTAACGCCCGAGCTGCAAGACGCCCTGCGTCAGATTCTTGTAAACCGCTATTTTGCCTGGGCGCTCGGCAGGCCGATTCGTTGGCAGCAAACGGTAGCGCTTATAGAGCTACCCAAGGCTGAGTTTGGAACGCTTAGGACGCTTCACCTTGAGCGGCTCATTACGAACAGCACAGCAATCGCTTCAAATCCCCGAGGCGCTCAATGAGCAACCTCTACCAAAGCTATAAAGACGCTACTCTTACCCGCTAAAACCGCTGCTAAGTGTTACGATTTTTCCGAAAAATGTGTATAGTCTACCGGCCTTATTTGTAGCTTACGTTTTTGATAGGTCCCTCTGTGACAACGCCGTTCTCGCTCTTTGCACCGGTCTCTTCTTCACTCGCAACTCTCAAAGAGAAGCTACTCTCAGCGCCCCTCGCAAGCGGCCCAGAAACACCGTGGCGACCACAGGTACTATCACGCGAGGCGCTGGGTGAGCTTGCGCTATCAATCGCAGAGCAACACCGCGGCACATTTCTCATAACGCGCAGCACTCGACTACTCACCGCATACAGCTCCAATCGAGCGATGTTGCGGCGCGTATACCTGCGCTTAGCTGAGGCCGCCCACAAAGGTGAGACACTCACGGCGGGCGCCGAGTGGTTACTCGATAACTACCACGTGGTTGAGCGACACGCTGCCGCGATTAAGAAATACCTTCCGTGGAGCTTCTACCGTACGCTACCGAAGTTTACGCAGGGTGAATTTAAAGGGTTTCCGCGCGTCTACCATTTAGCGCTCGAATTTATCATGCACACTGACGCTGCGCTCGACTCTCAGCTCGCATCGTTCTTCCTTTCAACATACCAACAGAAGCTCGAACTCTCTTCTGGTGAGCTGTGGGCTTTCCCGATCATGTTGCGTTTTGCGCTGCTTGAGAATCTGCGTCGCCTGACGCGCGAGGCTGAGCGGGAACTGCTTGCGAGAAGAGATGTATTCTCACTCGTTGATAACGTACTCGGCGATGAGTCGCGCACTGGAACCGAGATCATGGTAGAGCTTGCTCGACGACTTTCAGAGCGTGAGAGCTTTCTGCCGCACGGTGCTCTTGAACTTCTTAGGCGACTTCGAGGCCGTGGCCGAAAGGCCTTTATGGCTCTGCAGTTTCTTGAGGAGGCTCTTAGAGAGCGCGGACTCGACCCAGAGGACCTCTTGCGCGCTGAAGACCACAACCAAGCGGCTCGTCAGATCTCTGTAGGTAACACCCTTACCTCTCTGACAGCTATCGACCAGATGAATTGGCGCGAGTGGTTCGAGGGGGTAAGCCTCGCAGACAGAGTCCTAAAAGGAGACCCCGCTAACCTCTATGTTCGCAGCGATTTTCCAACACGCGATGCACTCCGTCACGAAGTAGAGCTGCTCGCTAAAGCGCTTAAGACCTCGGATTCGCAGGTATCTTCAGTCGTCATTGAGTGCGCAAAGCGAGCAGCGACGACACACCCCGGCACAGACCCTCAATCTCTAGTTGCGAAACATGTGGGTCATTTCTTGATCGGGGAGGGGCGCGCGCAGCTCGAACGCGAGCTTAACTATACGCCACCGCTGCATCGATCCCTGACGCGCTTCTTAACTCGTCATGCTCTTGCCACATACTTGGGCTCCTTTGCTTTAATCTCGTTTCTCCTTTTGGGTTATCTCTGCTTAATCTCCAAGTGGGGCGAAGCCAGTGCTCTACTACTGGTTGTAACGCTCCTGATTGGCCTTTTACCGGTGTCCGAGCTTGCCTCAAGCCTCGTACAGTACTTGGTGTCACGCTGGGTTATTCCTCGACCTCTTCCAAAGCTCTCAATTGAAGGCCCTGTCCCGAGTGAGCTCAAGACCCTCGTTGTGGTGCACACGATCTTTAGTAGCCCTGGTTCTGTTCAACGAGCTATCGATGGACTAGAAGTGCGTTTTCTCGCTAATGACGACCCAGCGTTTACCTACGTTTTGATGGCCGATCTCCCCGACGCTCGCACCGAACAAACGTCACTCGATGATTCAATAGTAGCGGCGGCGGCAGAGGGCATCGAGGTTCTCAATCACCGTCA
This sequence comes from Bdellovibrionota bacterium, assembly GCA_044235305.1. Classification (GTDB taxonomy): domain Bacteria; phylum Bdellovibrionota_C; class UBA2361; order UBA2361; family OMII01; genus OMII01. The sequence continues at coordinate 6,773 of JBIIHY010000021.1, read as the reverse complement.
CGCACCCAACGGCGCAAAGCGATTCTTGCTCTTCTTCCGCTCACGCCTGTGGAACCCACACGAAGGGGCATGGATGGCGTGGGAACGAAAGCGCGGTAAGCTCGAGGAGTTGAACCGCTATCTTCTGGGTGATACCTCAACCACTCTCCAGCTTGTCGTTGGCGAACATGAACAGCTTAGAGGGATAAAGTACGTTATCACCCTCGACAGCGACTCGCAGCTTTCGCGTGATGTTGCCAAGAAGCTTGTGGCGACGATCTCGCATCCAATGAATAGACCGGTTATCGATCCACGACTCAATCGGGTCGTGCGTGGATACGCTTTCATTCAGCCACGAGTGACGATATCACTCACCTCGGCTACCAACTCTTTCTTCTCGCGGCTGTTTTCAGGACAGGCCGGGCTTGACCCTTACACCAACGTTGTGTCGGAAGTGTATCAGGACCTGTTTGGTGAAGGCTCATTCTGGGGCAAGGGCATCTACGACGTTGAATCATTTGAACGTGTGCTACACAACAGAGTCCCGGAAAATGCGCTGCTAAGTCATGACCTCTTTGAGGGATCGTTTGCTCGCGTGGCGCTCGCCTCAGATATCGAACTGTACGACGACTTCCCGTCGCGCTACATGGCGTACTCCAAGCGGCTCCACCGCTGGGTGCGTGGCGACTGGCAGCTCTTACCGTGGCTCAATCTCAACGTACCAACCCGTGGTGGACGTGCACGAAATCAGCTCTCGTGTCTATCTCTATGGAAGATGTTTGATAACCTGCGGCGTAGCTTGCTGCCGCCAGCATCGCTGATAGCTATCCTTGGTGGATGGCTCTTCCTGCCGGGCGGTCCATTAGTGTGGACAGTGCTGATTCTCCTGGTGATGACTTTCCCGATGTTTACCGGGCTGGCAAGCGTTTTTGCTCTTCCAAGCGTTGGTATCTCTCTCGGTGGCTTCCTCGGAGATATCGGTCGTGACCTGTGGCGCAACACCATTCGCGCTCTGTGTGGCATCGCTTTCCTTCCACACCAAGCAGGACTCATGCTGCATGCGATCTCAGTCACTCTGTACCGCGTGTACATCAGCAAAAAGAACCTCCTTGAATGGGAGCCCGCTGAACGCTCAGAGCGGCGCGGTAAGAATGAGCACCGCGATTTCTTACGCCTCTTCGCCCTTCCCATGACGGTAGCAACAGTCGCGTGCATCGTGGCTGCAATGAGAAACGAGTCTACCCTTTCGTTCTCTCTCCCTATTATGGCGCTGTGGATTAGCTCACCGTGGCTTGCGCGATGGGTTTCGCAACCAACTGAGGCTTCAGCAGCAAAAGCATCTGAGGCTGACGAGCGATATCTGCGTTCCGCTGCGTACGATACGTGGCGATTCTTTGACGATCACCTGCGTGAAGAATTTAACTACCTCATGCCGGACAATCTCCAGATCATCCCGAAGGAGGTTATCGCTGAGCGAACGTCTCCAACCAACATCTCGCTCTCTATCCTTAGTGGGATCTCAGCTTACGATCTAGGATTTATTCCTTTTAATGACGCCATTTCGCGCGCTTCGCATACCGTGGCAACGATGACCCGTATGGAGAAGTATCGTGGCCACCTCTTTAATTGGTACGCGATACGTACCTTGGCTCCGCTGCACCCACGCTACATCTCAACCGTAGACAGTGGAAACCTTCTCGGCCACCTCTATACGTTGCTCACTATCCTTGAGCGTGCTGGCACAACGCCACTTCTCATCCCCGCTCACGCTCACGCTTTAAGAGCAGCCCTGAACGAGTGCGGCTCAGCGATAGCAGCACTGGAAGATACCTTAACTCCCTCACTCTCTGAGCTCAAACGAGAAGTTAGCAATGAGTCAACGTGTCAGGGAAGTGCCTGGGTAGCTACCATCACAAACCTGGCACCGGATTTTACCGCTCAGATCCGCGAAGCGGCGGAAAGCCTCCCTGCTAACAGGCAAGCGCTGTTAAAAGTTGCCTACCTGGTCGACCAGATACGAAAGACAAGCGACTCTCTTGAATGGATTGCGGCGCTTCAAGAACTGGTTGCTTTGAGTCGCCGCACCCCGCAGGCTGAGCAGATACGCTCATCAGCCGAGTTTACCACTCTAGCAACTAAGGCAAACGAGGTCTTTCAATCTGTCTCACACACTACGCTTTCCTCTCATCAGATAGAGGACATGGCCTCTCTCCTCCTCCCTCGACTGCATGCGGCAATCGCCACGGCTCCAACGATAGAGATAAAGGTTGCTGCAGAGCGCGTTTCAACGTCTCTTGAACGTGCTCAGGCCGCAGCACGAGAATTCGCTGACCTCGTTGCAAACATACAGCAACAGGTGAGCGTTCTCATTCGGGAGATGGACTTCTCATTCCTCTTTGACGAAGGCCGCTCACTCTTTACCATCGGCTTTAACACCGAACATGCGCGCAGAGATGCAAGCTTCTATGACCTACTCGCCTCCGAAGCGCGGCTCTTAAGCTTCCTCGCTGTTGCGCGCGGCGAGGTTTCGCAGAAGCATTGGTTCTCGCTCGGGCGCTCATTGGCAACCACGCCAGGAGGTAAGGCACTTATCTCCTGGAGCGGTACGATGTTCGAATACCTGATGCCCTTCGTTGTGATGAAGGACTTCCCTACAACCATCCTGGGACGAACGGGACGAGCAGTTGTCGGCGCCCAGATAGCGTACGGAAGACGTCAATCAGTACCGTGGGGAATATCCGAGTCAGCCTACAGCGGCGTTGACTTTGAGAAGACGTATCAGTACCGAGCCTTCGGTGTGCCGGGGCTTGGGCTTAAGCGCGGCCTCTCAGAGGACCTTGTTGTATCGCCCTACTCAACTTTCCTGGCGCTTCCCTTTGTTGGGTCCATAGATATCGCCGTAGACAACCTGCGCATGCTTGAGCAGCAGGGCGCTCGCGGAGCTTACGGGTTCTACGAAGCAGTTGATTACACCCCAAGTCGGCACCTGCGTGCAGACGGCAAGCACGTTGTGCAATCGTTCTTCGCCCACCATCAGGGAATGTCGCTGGTGAGTATCAATAATGCACTCAACGACGGCATCATGTGTGAACGGTTCCATGCACAGCCAATCGTAAAATCAACTGAGCTACTCCTACACGAGCGTTTCCCTGACAGAGTTGCAACGATTGTTCCTCATGAACCAGAGCTTGCAACTATTCAGCGCGAGGAAGCTCCTAAGGAGGAGCCAGGTCTTGAGATAGTCACCTCTCCGAACACCGTTGCACCACGGGTGCGAATCCTCTCTAACGGACGGTACTCGGTGATGGTTGATTCGTCGGGTGCGGGCTTTAGCTCGTTTGATCGCTCAATCTTCCTTACGCGATGGCGCGAAGATCCAACATCATCACCTCTTGGGTCGTTTATCTATGTGCACGACATCAAGAGCGACAACCTATGGTCTGTAGCGTACCAGCCTAGCCGCTCTGAGCCTGATTCATACGAAGCTATCTTTAGCCCAGGACGTGCAGAGTTCAAACGATTCGACCAGAAGGTCTTTGTCCACACTGAGATCACCGTAGCGCCCGAGGATGATGTAGAACTACGCCGCGTGACTGTCACTAACCTCGGCGACACTGAGCGCGAGTTCGATATCATTAGCTACATCGAGCCGGTTCTCAATCAGCGCCGAGCTGATTACGCCCATCCGGCTTTCAACAAGCTCTTTGTGCGTGCGGAGGTTCTTAAAGACTACGACGCGATTATGTTCTCGCGCAGACCGCGTACGGAACACGAAAAAGAGATCTTCTTCTTCCACCGCGTAACACTCAAGACAAGCTATGCGCCGATAATTTTTGAAACCTCGCGTGCTGATTTTATCGGCCGAGGGGGCTCGCTTGAACGCCCTGCCGCAGTGGCTCGCCCAGGTAAGCAGATAACATCCGCCGAATCGAGCATCGACCCATTGGCATCGCTGCGGTGTCGAATCAGGCTTGAGCCGAGCGCAAGTGAGACGCTCGTCTTCGTATCGGGAGCAGCCCGCGTTCGTAAAGACGCTCAGGCGCTCCTTGAGCGCTACCAAGAGTTAATGCACGTGAACCGAGCCTTCGAGCTGTCATGGAGCCGGGCACAGGTTGAGCTTCGCAGCCATGCCTATACCGCTTCACAGGCCGATCTCTTTCACCGACTCGCCGGATGCTTGCTGTACAACGAATCCTCCGTGCGAGGGGCGCCAGAGGTGCTATCCCTTAACCGCCTACCGCAGTCTGGCCTGTGGCGTTTCGGTATCTCAGGCGATCTGCCGATAGTGCTCGCCAAGGTAACTGACTCGCGGCAGACCAAGGTAGTTCAAGAGCTGCTACTCGCGCATCACTTCCTGCGCGAGCGTGGGCTCGAATTCGATCTCGTCATCCTGCACACCAATCCAGGAACGTACATGCAGCACCTCGCTGAGGATCTTGAGTACGTCGTGCGCCTTAGCCCAGCGGGGCACCTGCTTGATAGACCTGGCGGTGTATTCCTGCGGTCAAGCTCACAGATATCTGAGAGCGAAGCTGCGCTTCTTGAGACTGTTGCGCGCGTAGTGGTCACGGCTGAGATCGGTGGACTTGCAGAGACCCTCAAGACAGCTAGCTTTGATCAAAGCGCGCCTACTCCGGTCCGCGCTCAGTACAAACGTAGCCCCGGTCGCGAGCGCAGTGAGTCACGACTCTTGCTATCGAATGGAATCGGAGGTTTTAACCCTTCGTCGAACCACTACCTCATGCCTCATATTGGAGCTTCACGACCCCCGCTTCCGTGGGCGAATGTGGTGGCGAACCCGCACTTTGGTTTCATCGCCACCGATTCTGGTATCGGGTACACCTGGTCTGAAAACAGTCGAGAAAACCGGCTTACGACGTGGACGAATGATCCCGTCCTTGATCAGCCAAGCGAGGTTGTATACCTGCGTCGCTCGGATACAGGCGAGTATTGGTCGCTCACCCCTGCCCCTGCGGGCGCTGGGCTCGATTATGGCGTTGAGCACGGGTTTGGCTCCTCGACGTACACAACCGCTAACGCTGGGATAGAATCAAAGCTTGAACTAACCGGCTCGGTAAGTGAGCGCGTTAAGTGGCTCAGTATTACGCTATCAAATACCGAGGCAGTTGAGCACAAGCTTGAACTGTACTTCTACGCTGACCTCGTTCTCGGCGTCAGCCGTGAGGAGAGCTACCGGTACGTAACGACCGGATTCGATCTCTCAAGTCAGGTGTTGTACGCCGTAAATCACTACAACAACGAATTCGCCGGACGCGTTGTGGCGCTCGGTTCGAGCGAGCCAGTTGTGAGCCATACAGGTTCACGGCTTGAGTTTCTGGGAAGAAACGGTGATACCGGCCGGCCAGCAGCTCTTGAACGTGGAGCAGTTACCCCGTTTTTTGCATCTAAACCGAAACCGATTAAACTTTCGGCGAAGACCGAGGCGGGACACGACCCTTGTGCCGTCCTCCATGTAAGCCTTGCGCTTAAACCGAAAGAGGAGCGTACCCTACACTTCTTTATCTCAGAGTCTCCGAACATGGACAGCATGCGGCGCGAGACCGCTCGCTACCGTAGCCTCCAAACTCAGAAGGTTGAAGCTCAGGCTGTGACGCAGTGGTGGAATTCGCTTCTGTCATCCGTAACGGTAAGGACTCCAAGTGAGCCCTTTAACGTGATGATGAATAGCTGGCTCCTCTATCAGACGGTATCGTGTCGTCTGTTTGGACGGTCCGCTTTTTATCAGAGTGGCGGTGCTATCGGCTTCCGAGACCAACTCCAGGATTCCCTAGCACTACTTGCTATCAGACCCGACGTTGTTCGTAATCAGATTATTCTCCATGCAGCACGCCAGTTCCGTGAAGGAGATGTGCAGCATTGGTGGCATCCACCAACCGGGCGCGGTGTCCGCACGAGGATCTCTGATGATCTACTGTGGCTCCCCTACGCTGTTGGGCGATATATCGAAGCAACCGGTGATTATTCAATCCTCAATCAGCGCGCGCCGTTCCTGCACGGGGCTGCACTTGCTGAGGATCAAATGGAGAACTACTTCGTACCGGAACAGAACGCTGAAGAAGGTACGATCCTTGAACACTGCCTGCGCACCTTTAAGGCAACTGCCGCTGTGGGCGCTCACGGGCTACCCCTCATTGGATGTGGCGATTGGAACGACGGCATGAATGAAGTTGGGCGCCACGGAAAGGGAGAGAGCGTGTGGCTAGCGTGGTTCCAGATCGAGGTTATCAACCGCTTTGCTCCTGTACTCGAGGCACAAGGAGATGCTGAAAACGCTTCTATGCTGCGCTCGCGAGCTCGTGCTCTCAAGGATGCAGCCGAGCAGTCAGCGTGGGATGGACGGTGGTATCGCCGCGCGTTCTATGACGACGGCACACCGATCGGAAGTAGTCAGAACGACGAGTGCCGAATCGATTCACTCGCACAGACATGGTCAGTGATAAGCGGAGCTGGTGATAGGGCACGTGCTGCCATGGCGATGCAGGCGATGAACGAAGAGCTGGTTGATACTGAGGGCGGTCTGATTAAGCTCCTCACGCCACCATTTGATAAGACTTTGAAGAACCCAGGGTACATCAAAGGTTATCCTCCTGGGATTCGCGAGAACGGTGGTCAGTATACCCACGCAGCAGCATGGACTATCATCGCAACTGCGCTATTGGGTAAAGGCACAAAAGCATTTGAGCTCTTTGACCTCATCAATCCCGTCAATCATGCTCGGGATGCAAGGGGCGTTGAGAAGTATCGCGCCGAGCCGTACGTTATGTGCGGAGATG
>JBIIHY010000245.1:0-5188 GCA_044235305.1 Bdellovibrionota bacterium | reverse complement strand
CGAAGTGTTATCCGCCCAGCCTGCAAGCCCCGACTCTCCACCAGTTGCTACTAGGAAACCAATTAGGCTCCTCGTAGCAGCTTCTGGCACTGGGGGTCACATCATCCCTGCATTGCATATCGTGCGGGCGGTGCGCTCGATTGAGCCTCTATCAGCGATTGAGTTTATCGGTTCGGGCCGTCCACTCGAAGAGAAGCTTATTATTGGTAACGGGTATCCCCGGCACGTGGTTCGGCTCTCTGGGGTAAAGAATCGTGGCATAAAAGGGGTACTGCAATTCGGTTTTCGGTTGCCGGTTGCGGCCGTACAACTGCTCTCGCTCTTTCGCCGGTTTCGGCCTGATGTGGTTGTTGGTGTGGGTGGCTATGCATCCGTTCTGCCCGTTGTGCTGGCGCGTTTTCTTGGAATTCCAACGTGGATACATGAGGCCGAGCTTCATCCGGGTTTAGCAAATAAGGTACTTGCTTACTTCGCGGACAAGATCTCGGTAGTGTTTGAAAGTACAGCCATCAAGGGGCGAGCGCAGGTGGTAGTAACCGGACACCCTGTGCGTCAGGAGTTAGTAGGGGTCGACGCAACCTCAGTCCGCGATGATGCGCCCAAGCGGCTGCTGATTCTAGGCGGCTCACAAGGCGCGCGCGGTTTAGATGAGGCAGTATCGACGATTGCTCCCGTTGTGCGGGAGCGAGGCATTGAGGTAGTGCATCAGTGCCGTGGCGATCAGATGGATCTGGTTGTTAACTCGTACCGAGCAGAAGGGGTAAAGGCCAGCGTAGTGCCGTTTATCGACGATATGGCCGGTGCCTACGAGTGGGCAGATGTGATTGTTAGTCGTGCCGGTGCGAGCTCGGTTGCTGAGATCGGCTGCGTTAACCGCCCAGCGCTCTTTGTGCCTTATCCCTTTCAGACGGGGACCCACCAAAGCGATAATGCGCAGGTGCTTGTTGCTCAGGGAAAGGCCCTTGTAGTTGAGGAGACACAGCCTAATTTCCCGTCTCGCCTCAAGACAGCCCTTGAGCACCTCCTTTCACGCTCCGAGTACCTGGCTATGAAGACCCGTCCGCATGAATCCAAGGGCTTGCAGGCTGCAAGTCGTATTGCGCGTGGGATAGTTGAGTTACGGGGTAGGTGACAGCCCCCCGGCCCCAAGCCTTCAGATAATCCGCTCCAGTCCGCACCACTCCCCCAGTATGAGACATCAGAACATATAGACACATGGTTAATCGGCTGAGCACACCGGCCGATGTTCGTTTTTTGTAGCGGGTTTTTACGGGGGTTATACAATGTTGAGATCGCTTTTAGGCGGCTTATCGGGCGCTCAAGAGAGTAGGCCTGGCACCTCTTCCGGTATTCTCGGTACAGGACCACACGAATCCTCATACTTTAAGCTCAGTTGCCAGAGCCCTGAGCAGCTAGCTCTTCTCCTTCGAGCAAGGCATGGACTCGGTAATCTCAGTGCCGTGTATGCAGCCTTTAAAGCGGACCCGGGCGAGGAGGTTCATCCAGAGCGACTAAGAACCTCGGCAGATGGTTTTGCTTTTACTGAAGGAACCCCGGCAACGCAGATTATTAGCACAGGGTGCCTCTTGGTTGAGCGTTTTGACGAGCAGGGCGAGGGGGGAAGCTACCAACGGATCCGGGCGTTTAAGAGCTACGCCGGCGCACTCGCTGAGTTCTGCGCTAAGCTTGAGATGTGCGCGGTGGGCTCATTGGAAGTGGCTGAGGGTGCACAGAGGGCGGGGAAGGCAGACCTTAAGTTTGAAGGAATCAACCGAACTATGTCGCTGTTCTCACTCTCTGGGTCTGAGAGGTAATAGGGTGAGAGCTGCACCAAAAAGCTAGAGAAATCCTTTGGGAGAAATCAGAAGAAAACAGAAAAACCTTTTAAAGCTAATTGATGCAGCTGCTCAATCGAGAGGGTAGTTTATCCCTCCCCAGTGAGAAGCAGCGTAAGAAAAGCCCCTTCTACCCAATCCACTTCAACATGCTTCCTTACTAAATTTGATGCCGCACCCCGTGGAGCGGCTCACGAAAAGGCAAAAAACTCGGCTTATTTTTACCCTAACTCTCCTGAAGGGACGGCAGGGTGACGTATGGCTGAAAAAGTTGTATATACTTCGCGGACAACTAGGGCGAAAAGCCTGGCTTTTTTGCCGTTTGCTTCGTATCTCTCTTTAGAAAGGGGAAACTTAGTTTTTAAAAAGGGTTCCTGCATGTCTCATTCTTCTTATCTCCGTAGCTCGTACCGCTCACATACCTGTGATGAGCTTAGGTCGTCTCACGCCGGGGCTACCGTTACCCTCTCAGGGTGGATCCTGCGCAAGCGTGATCACGGCGGAGTTGTGTTCGTGGATCTGCGTGATAACTACGGACAGACCCAGGTTGTCTTTAATGACAAAGGATTAGACCTTATTCAGTCTGTGCGAGTGGAATCGGTTATAACCGTTACTGGACACGTTAAGCTGCGCGATGCAGCGATGGTGAACAGTAAGATTGAGACCGGAGAGGTAGAAGTTCACTGCGAGGAGCTAACTGTTCAGACGGTTGCAGATGTACTTCCATTTCAGATAGCAGAAGATGATAAGGCCCCCGAGCCTACCAGGTTAACCTACCGCTTCCTCGATTTAAGGCGCGAGAAGGTACACGAGAATATCCTGCTCCGTTCGAATGTAATTCGAAAGATTCGGGAGTTGATGCACGGCATGGGCTTTAACGAGTTCCAGACGCCGATTCTAACGAGCAGCTCGCCAGAGGGCGCGCGGGACTTCCTGGTGCCGTCGCGCTTTCACCCAGGGAAGTTCTTTGCACTGCCTCAGGCACCTCAGCAATTTAAGCAGCTTCTGATGGTTTCCGGGTTTGACCGCTACTTTCAAATTGCGCCCTGTTTTCGTGATGAAGACCCACGTGCCGATCGCTCCCCTGGCGAGTTCTATCAGTGCGATATCGAGATGAGCTTCGTTGAGCAAGAGGATGTGTTTAAGGTTGGAGAGAAGCTGCTAAGCGAGCTTTTTCAGACTTTCGCCAAGGAGCCAGTTACTCCTGCTCCATTCCTGCGAATAAAATACGACGATTCTATCGCGCAGTTTGGCTCGGATAAGCCAGACCTAAGAAATCCGCTGCGGATAAAGAATGTGTCGGAGGCCTTCGTAGGAACAGAGTTCCAGGTGTTTAAGAACGTGCTCGCATCCAACGGTGCAATTCATGCGATAGCACTTCCAAAAATGGAGACACCTCCAAGGAAGTACTTCGATGATACAATCGAACTCTTTAAGAAGTGGAGCGGACAGGGTCTTGCGTACCTGATAATCGAAGAGGGTGGTTGGCGCGGCTCTATCGCTAAGTTCTTTGGGCCAAGCGAGCAGGAGAAGCTCACAGCGCTACTTCAACTTCAGCCTGGTCAGGTGGTGTTCTTCGGAGCAGGAGACTCAAAGAAAGTACTCCCTCACCTTGGACGGATGCGTAACAAATTTGGAGAGGACTTTAAGCTCCTTACTGGCGGATACCATTTCTGTTGGGTTTACGACTACCCGATGTATGAGTGGGACGAAGACGCCAAGGGGATTGTTTTTAGCCACAACCCATTCTCAATGCCGCAGGGTGGCATGAAGGCGCTCTGTGAACAGGACCCGTACGAGATTAAGGCGTACCAATACGACATCGTATGCAACGGTTACGAGCTCTCGAGTGGCGCAATCCGTAATCACCAACCGGATATCATGTACAAGGCCTTTGAGATCGCAGGGTACTCCAAGGCTGACGTCGACGAGAAATTTGGGGGGATGATAAAGGCCTTTAAGTTTGGAGCACCTCCGCACGGAGGCTTCGCCCCTGGAATCGATCGTATCGTGATGCTACTTGCCCAGGAGCAAGCTATCCGTGACGTGATAGCCTTCCCGATGGCACAGAGCGTAGAGGATCTGATGATGGGAGCACCGAGCGTGCCGAGCGAGAAGGCGCTGCGCGAGGCTCATATCAAGGTGGTATTACCCCCTGAAGCCGAGAAGAAGGCGATATAGGTCCGAGGCGAGCCTGTTGGACCGCAGGCCTTCTAGGCCTGCCCGTATTTCGTTGGCCACTGCGTTGTAGGGTCAAGCAAAGCTTTGCGGCCCTAGCCGCGAGCACCCCCTTTTTCGGATGTGGTATTAGTGCTAGGTTTACGGCAAGTTTTTTTGATCGGCCTTCGCTGAAGCTTCGGCCGGCGCGTCCGGTAGACATACGGGACTTAAAGGAAAGTGACTGAACATACGCCCGAGTGATGACCCGCCTTCGCTAAAGCTTCGGCGGGTTTGGTACAGAGGCTAAGTGCATATGCCCGAGTGATGAAATGGTAGACATACGGGACTTAAAATCCCGGGATCGAAAGGTCGTGTCGGTTCGAGTCCGACCTTGGGCATTCTAATTGTTCACTTCCCCCGGTTCAAATACCGAATCCATCTGTGGTAATACTATGCCTCACGATGGAACTAACACACGCGCTACATTGGCCAAGACATAAAGAGCGCTTGGCAGCTCTTGCTACAGCTAGTGGTTTCACACCTAGCGTGCTCGCGGAGACCCCTGCAGGGCCATTAACCGCGTGGGAGAAGGCAGGGACGGGTCCAACTGTTTATATATCATCTGGGATACATGGCGACGAGCCGGCTGGGCCGCTGGCTGTTGTGCGGCTTCTAGAGAGTGGGCTTTTTAATTCTCAGATTAACTGGCGCATCTGTCCAGTTCTTAATCCGACAGGTCTAGCTGCGGGGGTTCGGGACAATCATCTCGGGCTGGACCTTAACAGGGATTACTACCTACGTGTAAGCTCAGAAGTTTCAGCGCACGCGCGCTGGATTGAATCGAGCGCAGCCCCAGACATCTTCCTCTCTTTGCACGAGGATTGGGAAGTAAAGGATTTCTATCTGTATGAGATCAACACCGGTACAGATGAGCCCCACATCGCTCGCGGCATTTTAGAAGCAGTATCAGAGCACTTTAATCCTGAGAGCTCAGCTCTTATCGACGACCATACTCCCCGTGAACCTGGATGGATCTATCATCCACCCGAACCTGATGAGCCGCACGGGTGGCCGGAGGCGATATTTCTAGCTAAGAAGGGATGCCCGCTTTCATTTACCTTTGAAACTCCCTCTAGTGCTGCGTTGTCGGATAGGGTTGCCGCGCACTGTGCAGCTGTCAACAGCGCACTTCT
>JBIIHY010000244.1:0-5207 GCA_044235305.1 Bdellovibrionota bacterium | reverse complement strand
ATTACAGAGAAAACGGCCTATTCATCCATCCGCAGCTGTCGCCTGGCCTCATACAGGGCTATTGACACGGCGTTGCTTAGGTTAAGGCTGCGAACATACTCAGTGACTATCGGGATACGGAGTATCTGCGCAGGGTTGTAGCGCGAGAGGAATTCTTCTCCGAGCCCCTTGGTTTCACTGCCAAAAACGAGTGCGTCATCGATTCCAAATTCAGCTGTGGTATAGAGCCGCGTACCGAACTTTGAAAAGAGCCACACGTGCGGGGGGTTGCGAGCTTCAAGGTAGTCTTCAAACGTCCCGTGGCGCGACAGCTTAACGTGTGGCCAGTAATCCAGCCCGGCGCGGCGCACCGCCTTCTCTGATAGGTCAAATCCGAGCGGGCCAACCAGGTGCAGCGGAGTGTCGGTAGCCGCACACGTGCGGGAGATTGAGCCAGTATTTTGCGGTATTTGCGGTTCTACGAGGACTATATCCATAACCTATAAGAGGTAAAAGACGGCTGTCGTGATCTTTTCTCGATTCGCGGGAGAGGGTATAATCCCGCCATGTTAAACTCAACAGTTGTCGGCCGCACAAATATAACAAAAGACCTTATAGTTCTCCACGTGAGACCGGATTCTGGGGTTCCTGACTTCTTGCCGGGTCAATACGTGGCTCTCGGTCTGCCTGGTTCTGCTCCACGATACGAGGGGGCTCCTGCTGAGGCGGAAGCGCCAGCGGCAGACAAGCTTATTAAAAGGGCGTATTCGATTGGGTCGTCTCCGTCGACAAAAGAGTACCTCGAATTCTATATCGCTATTGTGCCGGATGGGGCTTTGACCTCGCGTTTAGCGGTAGTTAAGCCGGGAGATAGAATATTTGCTCAACCTAAAGTAACCGGGACGTTCACGCTTGAGGGTGTGCCCGAAGAGCACAATCTTGTGCTTGTCTCGACCGGAACCGGTTTGGCTCCGTTTATGTCAATGGTTCGTACCCCTTCAACGTGGACAGGTGCCCGTAAAATCACAGTAGTCCATGGCGTTCGTTATCCCGAGGATTTCTCATACACAGACGAGTTGCTCGGTTACCAAAGTGCGCAGACTGGACTCTTCTCGTATCTGCCAATCTCGAGCCGCGCTCCTGAGTCATGGTCGGGGCGCAAGGGGCGGGTGCAGACACTCTTTAATAGCGGAGAGATATCGCTCAACCCAGCCACAGATCACGTATATCTGTGCGGCAATCCGGCGATGATAGAGGAGCTTGAGAAAGAGCTCACTGGTAACGGTTACGTGGTACACTCGAAGAAGACTCCAGGGAATCTACACGTAGAAAAGTACTGGTAGTAGAATTAGTCAACTCCCAGCGCCACCATGCAAATTCCTACAAGCATTACGCAGCTTGCAAAAAGCCGCTGTTTAATATCTTTCTCTTTCAGCACTACGCCGCCAAGCACTATGGCAAGGAGCACTCCGATCTGAAGCGTTGCTGCGACGTAGGAAGAGAGTGTGTATTCGAAGGCAGAGTACGCCATCGCTCCGGCTATGCCCCACAAGATACCACTTGCAACTGTGATCAATGCGGTGCTTCGCGAGAATGTTGCGCCCGGTACTGTGAAACCATGTCTCCAGACAAGGAATGCAAAGATAAACCAATCGATGCTCAACATAAGGGTAAAGAAAAGGATGCCAGAGGTGTTGGGAGCCGTGTGCTTCTGGGCAACCATGATAGCTGCGCTGATAAATGCGGAAACTATCATCATCTGACACCCTTTTTGGCGTCGCAGAAGGTAGATCGGCAGCATTGCGTTTCGCTTGAACGGGGCCTTGGTGCCAAGCAGATATGCGCCCAGAACGATCGTAAGTACTCCGAAGCCCCCTAGTACACTAGGTACCTCGTCAAAAAAAACGTACGCGATGATGGTGGCAAATACTGGAAAGATAGCGGAGAGGGGTTTGGCGAGCGAGAGATCCGTTCGCTTGATGCCATACATAAAGAGTAACTCACCAGCGACTGCCGCCAGTGCACAAAAAATAAGAGGGATCCAGATGGGGCTCAGGTTGAGTGGTGCAGGTTCAAGGAATAATAGGTAGGCGCCATTTGTGATCAGGCCACACGTTATCGCCGAAAATATCATTCCCGCGGGGGAGAGGGTGTGCGAAAGCGCCTTCTTGCCAAGGTCTGATAGGGTAAAGAGGATGCTAGCGACAATCGCTAGGGAGATGCCGATCATTTGTTTCGCTTCGTTATACTTCTTCAGCATAGTACACAGTGTGCCGTACGAGAAAGTGGCTCTCTGGGGCGTGAGGCAGACAGCAAGGTGGTGAAAAAACATCTACTGTTTCGCAATTTGATAGTTTGGCGCTCTTCTACCCCAAGAATTCGGATGAGAATGAAGCGTGGTTTCAACCGGCAAGAGTTCTTGTGCTACGAATTAGGGGGGGGGAGTCACCGAGACGGGTGCCATCTTTCCAAGGTTTCAGGATTTAGGAACATAAGATAGATTGTTTTAAGGTTTTGAGCGTGTGGGGCTATAGTGATGGGATTTCTAAGAAACTTTACCTGTAGTCGAATTCATGTGCTGTTTATACTCGGTGTAATTGTAGCGTTTCTCACGAGGGCCTCGCTATTCCCGTACGTCTCAAGGGATTTGACGGATTACGTACTGCCGTGGTTTTTACATCTAAGTGACAAAAGCTTTGCGGAGGCGTTCGGGGCGCCCTTCGCTAATTACAACCCTCCATACGTTTACCTTCTGTGGCTTGCTTCGCGCCTGGGGGGAGAGCCTGTGCTCTCAATTAAGCTTTTGGGGGTTCTTTTTGATTTTCTGTGTGCGCTGTTTGGTGCACTGCTTGCCCGTGGTTTTGGTGTAAGTGCGCTCGCTAGCTTTGTCGTTATCCTGTTTCTGCCAACGATGGTGCTCAACGGGTCAATGTGGGGGCAGGCTGATGCAGTGTATGTCGCTTTCATATTGGCGGCCGTGTTGTCGCTCGTTCAGGATAAACCACAACTTTCGTTTCTATTGTGGGGGTGTTCATTTGCCGTAAAGGGGCAAGCTCTCTTTGTGTTACCGGCGTACTTTATTCTTTGGGTTGCTGAGGTTATAGATCTGCGAACTGCCGTAAAGGGGGTGTGTATTGCCGCTGTGGTATTTCTTGTTGCTCTAGTGCCGACTTTATTTGCCGGACAGTCGCTGGTTGATCTCTTTGATATGTATCCGGCGCAATTCGCCACCTATAAATCCCTGAGTATGCGAGCCCCGAACGTGTGGCAGTGGTTCAAGAACGATGGTTTTCTTTTGTACCGCGCTGCCGGTATGTGCTTCACAGCCGGTATGGTCATCTTGTGGGGGTTGTTTTCTGCAGATCGCCACTACAAAGATAGGAAGACGGCTGTGCTGCTCGCTTTTACGCTTAGTGCTTTGCTTGTCCCATTTTTTGCACCCAAGATGCATGACCGCTATTTCTTTATGGCTGATGTGCTGACAGTGGTACTAGCCCTAGTCGTCAGGCGGACGTGGTGGATTGCGCTCTGCGTCAATCTGGCATCACTCTTCGCCTATATGGACTCGATCCTCGGTGTGAGGCCTTGCAAGTTGAGTATCGTCGCGTTTCTTAATCTTGCGGCCCTTATTGGCCTCGCGCATATCTGGCGGGAGTGTCAAACGCGTTCGGATTGATGCAGTGCGCCCAGCCAGAAAGTGGCTCGCCGGGCCGCTTGACCTGCAATTCCATTATTTTTGCGGCACCGAAATTCGAAGCTCCGGAATCGGTAGCCACGTCGCAGCGGCAGCAATCTCTCGCCACGGCCGTATTTGCCGACCAGTGCGCTCGTCACGAAACCATTCGAAGCGAATTGAATCAGCGACTTTAAATTCATTTGGGGGTTCTGTCGAGCATTTCCTCGTGGGCTACTCATATAGCCGCTCAATCTCTCCTCCATACCGTGCTACGATAGCTTTGCGCTTCATCTTAAGGGTGGGGGTTATCAGGCCATTTTCAATCGTAAAGTCTTGGTCCAGCACTTTGAATTTTTTGATCGATTCAAAGCTTGCAAGCTCTCGGTTGACTTCATCAACAGCTTCTTTGCACAGAGATTGAACTACCTCGAGCGACGGAAGCGGGGTAGTATCCGACACCGAAATTCCTTGAGAGCTTAGCAGTCCGCGTAGCTCTACCTCGTTTAAGGTAAACAGCATAACGCAGTACGGCTTCCCTTCGCCGTACAGAAAAGCCTGGGAGATAAAAGGGAAGCGCTTGAACAAGCCCTCAATGCTGGCAGGTGGGATCTTTTTTCCACCGGCTGTTACTACCAGTTCTTTCTTGCGGTCAGTGATGTAGAGGAATCCATCTTCGTCAACGCGACCAACATCACCAGTATGAAACCACCCCTCTGAGTCCCACGAGTCGCGCGTAGCTTGAGGGCGGTTGAGGTATCCCTGCGTGACGTTTGGGCCTCGTAACATTATCTCGCCATCCTCGGGGGAGATCTTGGTTTCCAGGTTAATAAAAGCGGGGCCGACACTGCCGATTCTGCGTCGGTGTGGGAGATTTACATGGGTTGCAACGCACGTTTCGGTAAGCCCATATCCCTCACAGATAACGATTTCCAGGGCATCGAAGAAGCGACATACCCCCGGGTCAAGCTTTGCACCACCTGATATTCCGTGACGAAAACCAGCACCGAAAAGCTGCGCCTTTACCTTGGCTCTAATCGGAGCAAGGGCGCTAAAGAGTGTCCGCTCGAGTATGCCAAGTGGCTCGCCTTTAACGCGACGTTCATACGTTGACACCGCGTTACCTATGCAGAGGCGCAGGATTCGCTGCTGTAATGAGCGACCGGTGGCTCTCGTTTTGATTGCCGCCCCCATCTTTTCAAATAAGCGCGGCACTGACGGAAGAACCGTTGCCCCCGCAAGCTGGATATCACGTGCAACTGAAGCGAGATCTACCTTTGATGTCTTGTGGTCGGTAACAGCGGGTAGGATCAGGTACGCTGAAGTGAGAACTCCAACGTATAGGATCAAGCGGGCAAAGGAGTGCGCCAGCGGTAGAAAGAGAAAAAGAGAGCCGTCCAGCGCAAACACCCCTGCATCTGCCGCTTGGTACACGTTGGTTAGATGGTTACCATGTGTCTGAATAACTCCTTTCGGCGGACCTGTGGTTCCAGACGTGTACACATACGAGGCGATACTACTGCGGGTTATTGACGATGGCAGAGCGGGTGGCGAG
>JBIIHY010000243.1:0-5230 GCA_044235305.1 Bdellovibrionota bacterium | reverse complement strand
GGTGCTCAAATCAAGAAGGAAGAGATTCAGCGCTGGGTTGCGATTTTGGGTTTAAGCAGCGAATGGAACAGCATAAATAAGGAATAAAGGGGACGCTACCATTTATCTCGCTTGGGCGTTACATGGTAGCGTCTCCTTTGCTCCCTGTGTTAACTGAGCAAGAACATCGATAGGACGATCCTGCGCATTAAGGCTATGGCTTTGGAGCGCCGGTCGTGCCGACCGCCGTCGTGTGTACCGTACATGACTTTAAGAACCCGTTGGATTATCGGCGGCCGCTCCCGCAAACGAGGCGCGAAAATTTACGCTCTGGAAATCAGATGGGAATTCAGGGAGCCAACTTTCGTTCTTACTTAATCGATACTCCCGGGAAATACATGTGGTAAGAAGGTGCGGTTATCCCCAATCAACTCGTAAGGGAGTGCCACATGAATAAGTTATCTACAATCCTGAATCCGGACCTTGCCCGAGCTGTCACGACTGCTGGTCACTTCGATGAACTCGTCATCGCCGACTGCGGTCTCCCAATCCCCAGTGGTCCGACGGTGATCGATCTCTCTGTGAGGCGGGGACTTCCGAGCTTTGAAGAGGTATTTCTTCTCATCATGAAGGAGCTCAAGGTAGAGCGCGTAGTTATCGCAGGTGAGATCAAGTCTCATAATCCGCCGGTCTTGAGCGTTATCAAAGCTGAGATCGAAAGGGATTCCAACGGCGGAAAGATAGAGCTTGATGAGGTAACACACAACGAATTCAAGCACCGTTGCGCGAGCGCGAAGTGGATAGTGCGCACAGGGGAGAACACCCCATACGCAAATATCATCCTCGTGGCAGGCGTTTCCTTCTAATGTTTCAATTCGAGTAGCTTGCCTTCTACCGTCGGAGCAGAAGCTCCACTGCTGCTCGAGTTGGAAGCGAGGGCTGCGCGCCAGCACCTGTCACACACAGCGCGCCTGCTGCCATACCACGCTCGCACGCAGTGACAGGGTCCAATCCTTCCGCCAGTGATGCCGCATATGCTCCGACAAAGCTATCTCCAGCCGCTGTGGTATCGACTACCTTCACGGGGTGCGCACGGAATGTGCGACGAGCTGAAGAATCAGCCAGCACAGCTCCATCGGCTCCTAGCGTAACCACGACACGGCGAGCGCCGAGTCCGAGTAGGTATTGAATTCCCTCCTCAACATTGGTGCTACCAGAGAGCAGCGCGAGCTCACTCTGATTCGGAATCACATCATCAACGAGCTTCAAAAGCTCCTCGGGTAGAGGTTGTGCGGGGGCAGGATTAAGCACCACCGGAACGCTGCGCTCACGTCCCATAGCTGCCGCGGCGAGGACTCCGTCAAGAGGCGTCTCAAGCTGAAGCACTACCGCGCGAGAGTTGAGAAACGCCGCTGAGCAGCTGCGTACATAGTGAGCATCGACAAGCGCATTCGCTCCCGGAGAAACTACTATGCAGTTTTGACCCCCCTCATCCACCGTAATGAGAGCAACTCCCGATGCTCTCGAGCTAATTGTACTGATGAATCGAGTGTCGATTGCATCCTGCTCAAGAGCTCTTACCAGCGTAGTACCGAAGGCATCCTCTCCCACACAGCCGATCATTCGGACCAAGGCACCCATTCGCGCACATGCCACCGCTTGATTAGCGCCCTTACCGCCGGAAAACTGACGTAAATCATCGCCCAGTACCGTTTCCCCGGGCAGTGGATGTCTCGCGGCACGAACAACGAGGTCCATATTGATGCTTCCAACTACAGTTACGATAGTGCTTTCAGCTGACATCTACTCTCCTTACGTTATAAAATCCCACCTTTCCGACCACTGCCTTCCCGAGATTACCTTCCAAACAGGTCACGTTTTGATTCTAAGATTATATCAGGATCGAAAAATCTTGCGTGCTCAATCGCGCCACGGAGTACGCCGCGCAAACACCCCGAGTTTGAAAAGCCCCGCCAAGGCCCTGTTGGAAGAAACAAGGTATTTTCCGTGCCGGCTAACTTGGCCGACTGGAGGATGAGGTTGCGCACCTTCTCGCTCGCATTCTCGACAAGGGTACCGTAATACCCCCTTACGAGAGCTGCCGTGTCGTTACCCGAGTCTCCGCTATAGGCGACTCGATCCACCGGTAGACCGACACGTCTTCGGATATACTCAAGTGCGATTACCTTGCCTGTTACTCCCGGATCGAGTTCGGGGTTTCCAGGGTTCTCGAAGCGGTATATCGGCATCACATCCAGAAAGCCGAGCTGCTTCGCAGGATCGAAACTGCTGATGGCAACGGCAGCGCCGTGGCAACTGTAACGAATCGCCTGATCAACATGGCCCTTAAATTCCTCCATGCGGCTCATATCGCGAACTACCCATTGCACCTTAAGGGAATCCGGGTCTTGCGTCTCACTATCTTGTGTTGGATGTATGACACTTATGCTTTGGCTGTTAAAAAGCCTCATTAACCAGGGCTTGTTCCACCCTAAGGCGAGTGCCTGCTCTGAGACGCGGTTGCTGAAGGTGTTATCGAACCTCAAATCTCCGTTTTGACGCTCATACACATGGAGTCCTGTATCTACCCCGACAAATGGCAGCTTGATTCCATCGAACCCGTAGTGCTTACATCCTTGGTGCAGTTCACGAATGTTGCGGCCGGTCACGAACATAGTGGTTACCCCTGGCATTTCAGCCATCCGTCGAAACGTGTGCATAGCGAGGTCGTTTTCTCTCTGTGCGTGGGGACTACCCGCCCCTGCTGGTGCTTTCAGGTTTTCAAAAGTGGTTCCATCACAGTCCGACCCGAGTAAAATGCTAGGGGTGCCGCGAAAGTTATTTTTTATCAGAGTCATCTCTTGTTCTCCTATCTTCTCCGGACCAAAGGCAACACGAATCCCCGCGCGCAAAAGCACGAATTTTGTGTACCAAAGAAACGAACTAGTATTGAAAAGGCCTCGTAAGAAGAGAGGCAAAGTCTGTGCTTTAAAAAAAGTAAGAAGGACCACGACACGGTTACATGCCGTTGACCGAGCGAAACCCTAACACTCGCTCTTTTCGCGAATCAACAACAAAGGCGCGGTCTTCTGACGTATCGGGGTCATTCTGAAATCTTCTCTGGAGGCATCTCTGGAGGGTCTTTCTCTCTGTAGCCGGGCTACTTTTTAAGATAGCAATCCCAACGAAGGGAGGTACCGAAGCCTGCTCGTGACGCTTGATAATCGGGGAGATTCCCCGCTTAAATCGTGCTTAGAGCAGTCATAAACGAAAAGAACAGGCTAGTGGAGGAATGAAAAGTAGCCCAGCTACAGGAAAAAACGATCGGTTTGACTACACATCTCAATCTGCCTAGACCACATCGCGCGTGCAAGCCGCTCCAAGCAGCCCACTGTCGCAGATACTACTGAATGCTCCCCTGCGCACTTGGGGGTTCTTGCTGCGCAGCCGAACTTCAAGGGCAGAGAGCCTTGCCGCTTCTACAGGCTGCGCCGCCTGCCATTCTAGCTCTCTTTTCCTACCGAGGTCAGATAGCGCTGCGCCCACTACTGCGGTTGGTACCACGCTGTCATAAGCGAAGGCACTTATAAGCCGAAACTCACGAATTTGGAGGTAGTAACGAGTGATATCGCATTGCGACGCGACATCCCAAGGTCGGCAATAGGGAGGAGACATCTCACCAAAAAGATAGTCATAACCGCACCCTCTAAGTGAGCTAATAACGAAATTTAACATGCGAGGACCCACGAGCGAGAGCTTGCCGTGCTTGTCTGGCATCACTGCAAAACGCGCCAACATCACCGTCCGACCCGGATCAAATCCTACACGAAATTGCTCTTGCATATCACTCTTTGCGCAGTCGACTTCAATCGCTGAGATAACACCAACCGGATATCCCTCATCGTTAAGTGCAAAAATGTGCCTAGAGATACAGTCAAACGGCGAGAAACGTATAAAATCGTGCTTCTGATCGTATCCTTGCGCAGCGAGGATATTTCTCAGTGGCACAACATGCCGCGTAAAATCCCTGTCATGCGTGTCCAGAATCCCATACCGACGCTCATCCAAGGCTCTCTCGTCGAAATACAGATGCACCTTATATCGATCAGAAGAAAACAACTCTACGGTCATGTGAGAGCCCTCCTTAATTAAGCCAAAGCGGTGACCTTCCCCATGTCTAACAAATACCCACCTGATAGACAAACTATTCCCGACCTCTGAGAGCTTACCTCAAACCACTGAAGCGACCACCGTCGCGTCGACCCTTGAAACCCTGACGTGGACCCGGAAACTAGGCATCACCACCCTACCTAGCCAATATCGGCAGGAACACTGTCGCTCCGCTACTACAGTTACAGTTCCGCTACTTAAAAAAAACCGACCGATTTGCCTGCACATACTTTTTACAATCGGCCCCTATCAATCACTAGATGCAAGAGCAGGAACCTGCTGCTCTTGAGATACGAGGCCAGCCAGAACGTTATCAAATCTCTGCACCACAGCCTCCCACGAGTACTCGCTCTGAACGTACCGTCGTCCCTTGCTCGCCATCAGGTGACGCAGCTCTGTATCGGTTAGTAGCCGCTCAGCCACACCTGCAAAATCCTCCATCGATGAGAAATAGAGACCACCTTGAGATTCGACCACATGGTGCTTGGTAACAGCACACCGTGCGTGCACTACCACGGGCGTACCGAGCATCCACGCCTCCATCAGTACGATCGAAAACGACTCATTGGTTGATGGCTGACAAAGAAAAGCTGCGTGTCGAATAAGCCGCTTCTTATCAAGCTCTGATACGTGCGGAAGATCAATAACATCCCCTCGAGCAAGCACCTGCGGCCGATGCAGATCATCGAAGCTACCTCCCCCAAGAATAGCTAACTTCACATCTGCTGAGATAAGGCCAGCGTCTTTCGCCTCACAGAAATAATCGATCAGCACCTGAACATTTTTGCCAGTCTCCTTTCGACCGACGTACAGGATGTAACGCCCATTATCTTGAAAATACGGCTGCAAAGATTCGATCTCGGCTTCAGATGGCGGAACAAAGCCCATCCCAACGCTTCCGCCAACAATAGAGCCGTAGATAGAGCGCGCTAGATGCATCTCGGGATCTGCATTAAAAAGACACCCTCGCACCTGCCGAAACATCGACGCGATAACGTCCTGATAGGCGTAACTCTCATCATGCAAACACGGGATTAAGACACTTTTCTCGGGAGCGATAAGAGAGCCCCAAAAAGTTGTA
>JBIIHY010000242.1:0-5239 GCA_044235305.1 Bdellovibrionota bacterium | reverse complement strand
TGCTCCACCCTCGAGGGCCGTCCCCGTAGCCGTAGCTTCAAGGCGCCCTTGTCGAAATACTAGTGTTACCCGCGAACCGGCCTTGATAAGTGGAGTCACAGTGACGGCACTATTTCGAAACATCTCACCCTGCCCTACATCACGAGTAAGGCTCTGCCCGACCACATCACTTATATTCTCAATCGTATCCCGTCCAATTCCTGTACCATTGACCCTCATAAGCTCTACATCTTGGCCACTAACAACTTCACCCTTACGAAGTGGGCGAGTTGCTACTGGCATCAAGCGCCACTCGTCGGCAATTAGACGCATTTGGAAACGTGCCTCATCCGCCCCCGAAATCGAGCGAAGATCGACACCGAAATGACCTGGATTAGTTGAGCGTAAAGACACAACCTCAACACCGAAGCTATCTGTTGGGATACGAACCGGCTTATCAACAAGGAGCTGCTTTACCTCAACCTGCCTGCCAGCTTTATCAAGGAACTTGCTCAAGGCAAGCTCAATCTCCCCGGTAGTGACCTCACG
The DNA here is from genome assembly GCA_044235305.1 of Bdellovibrionota bacterium. GTDB lineage: Bacteria > Bdellovibrionota_C > UBA2361 > UBA2361 > OMII01 > OMII01. The sequence goes on along the minus strand of JBIIHY010000242.1, from coordinate 4,711 downwards.
GAAGGCTCGAGTCACAGCTATCTGCCTCGGAAAAGTGTACCTAATCGAGTCGAGCCTTACACCCTCATCTCTGAGGCGCCGTAGCACCTCAGTTCCGTCAATAAGAATCCGTTCCCCAGCTCGTGGACTAGGTCCAATTACTATCTGCTTGAGAGTGATGATCGACTCATCGTCTTGAACTCGCGCCGATTCAACTTGCGCGACATCAGCAAGGCGTATCGTTCCCTCCGTCACTATCGCCTCAGAACGCCCCTGCATACGAATTGACGTAGTCGCTGTATTTATCCCTTGCGCGTATGCTCCTGCTGCGAGCAGCAGCGCAAGAACCCCGCCGACAAGACTACCTAAAACCTTAATCATACCTACCTCTTCAAATTAATAGCCTGCGAGAGCATATCATCCGCGGTTGTGACACCCTTCGATGAAGCCTCATACGCCCGTTGTGCGGTAATCATATTAACTACCTGCTCAACAACGCTCACGTTACTGGACTCGAGAAAACCCTGACTAAGTCGACCATATCCCGCCTGCGAGAATATTCCCGTAAGAGGCGTACCGGACGCTTGAGTCTCTTCGTAAAGATTCATACCGACGGCTCTCAAGCCGGCGTTATTTGGAAATCGCACAGCCGCAATCTGTCCAACCTGCGTTGGTGCGGGTGTATTAGGTTGCGTGACACTCACGATACCATCAAGGGCAATAGCAATTTTGCCCGCATCGGGCGGGACCGTGATTCCCGGAGCGATCTGAAAACCTTCAGAGGTAACGAGCTGACCAGCTTCATTGATTTGAAACGCCCCAGCTCGAGTATATGCAAGCGTACCGTCCGGTCGCAGCACTTGAAAGAAGCCGTCTCCTTCGATTGCAACGTCGAGCTGGTTATTTGTTGAGGTAAGATCTCCCTGAGTAAAAACTTTTTTGACCGCCGCAGTTTTCACTCCAAGACCTATCTGAATACCACTGGGGGTGGTAGTTGCTTGCGATGTTGGAGATCCAGGCTCTACAACATACTGGTACATGAGGTCCTGGAAGTCCGCGCGCCCCTTTTTGAAGCCCGTTGTGTTAACGTTAGCAAGGTTGTTCGCGAGCACATCGATATTCGTTTGCTGCGCGTTCATACCCGTTGCTGCTGTATATAGTGCTCTTATCATAAATAACTCTCTTACCTTTCAGCCTTATGAATTTGTCCTGTTGATTGCTGTTTGATTCAATTGGTCGATCGTTTGAGCAGCCTTCGTGTACGCTTCAAACGCACGATTCGTTGCTATCAGGTCGACCATTCCGGTAATCGCTGAAACATTTGACATCTCAAGCGCCTGCGGTTCAAGAACAACTGAGACGGGAGTTGGTTGCGGAGCTCCTGCGGGAAGCTTGAAACGTGCTCCCTCTACTCGCTCTAGCGGGCTGGCATCCTCAAACCGAACCACTTGGAGGCGCCCGAATGTCTGTCCGTTAGCGCGGATACTTCCATCTGAGGAGATATTGATATCGGCTCCCTGAACATTGATAGTACCCCCATCCCCCTGAACGGCTAACCCATCCTGAGTAATGAGGTCTCCGTTTTGATTTAACGTAAAATTCCCTGCCCGCGTATAGAGAGGCCCATTAGGAGAATTGACAACAAAGAATTCATTCTCGCCTCGCAGGGCAACGTCGAGAGGATTCCCTGTGTTGGTAATTGGCCCCAACGAAAAGTCGGTTCGAGCCGTTCCTTCAGTTACTCCCTGCACCGGCACCACGCTTCCATTTGCATAGCCACTCTCAACTCCCATTAAATTCGCCAGCGTGTCGTCAAACCCTTTTGTTTCAGGCACAACGTATTGACCCTTAAAGCCAACCGTGTTGAGGTTTGCTAAGTTGTTGTTCTGCACCTCCAATTTTCGCATCTGGAGGATGCCGGCCGAAGCTGCTGCGTACGATGCTGAATCCATAGGAGTCTATTCCCTAGAGCGTTGTTGTTTGTCGTCGAATCGAACCGAGCGCCCCAAGCCGAGGGTCGGCAGTTTTCGTCTTATTAGCTTCTTCAGCCTTTCGTCGCTCTTCATCTCGCTCTACTTCAATCATTTGCGAGAGCATGCGAACTTCATCTTCGGGAAGTCGTGTCTGAGCGATAACCTGCTCTAACTTCTTCCCCTGTTTGAGGAGTATCTCGGCCGCTGCGTATACGCGCTGAATCTCCGCCGTGCTGCGCTGTGCCGGCTGTTGCGGCGCTCGCTTTGGCGTTGATGGCGTCTCTGCTGGAGAGGAGACTTGGGCCTTTGCTTGCGGCGGACTCACCTCTAACTCTTCGCGCACATCAAGATCTCGTGGTGTTCTTTCAGTACGCGTAGTGCGCTGTGGAACTTCAGGCTGGTTGCGAGTCGCGGGGGTCTGAGTGCGAACCTCTTCCTTCTCACTTCGGTACGTTGTCTTAAACTCGCTTATCAACTCTCGGCAATTTTCTATCGCTACTGATATCTCACGTGACCGATCTTCGCTTTGCTCGATAGCGCGTGACAAGCGCTGACCAGCCTCTTCGATATCGCCCAGAAAGCGTTGTAGGTTCTGCTCACGGCGCAACAACTGCTCGTTGAGGTGTCGACCGGCCGCATCTGCCTCCGTTATCAGCGAACGGAGAGTCGCCTCTAGCTCCAGCGTTCTAGGTATCATGGCTTGCGCCTTCGATGTCTTCATCCAGCGAAACGCGAATACCAAAATAGAGGTTACAAGGCCGAAGTCGACCGCCATCTGCCATATTTGGAGCTGATTCATCATGATTCCTCACTCACTTACGCGCCTTTCAAGGGTCAAAAAATCAACCCTTTACTGCTGAACTGTCAGATCCTTGACGCACCTCAAGAGCTCCTTGCTCCCACTAACCCTTTGAATTAGCATGAGGTTGTTCAGCTACTGCCAAACGACAGCGGCTTCTGCCTTACTCAAAGGCAAGACCCTTGCCAAAGGCTTGTCTGAGCTTGATCCCCAACTTCAACCGAGTGGTAACCAACATGTTTAAAGAACGACTCCTCACTCCCGGACCGACTCCAATTCCTCAGAAAGTGCTGCAAGCTATGGAGCTGCCGCTACTGCATCACAGGAGTGACGTATTCAAGAAAGAGTTGAAAAAGGCCTGCGAGGGGGTTCGCTGGCTCCTCGGGTGGGATTCTGATCCTGTCTTCCTAGCGTGCTCGGGCACCGGAGCTATGGAGGCGTCCCTCCTTAATACCTGCAAGCCAGGAGATGAGATAATAGCCGTCAACGGGGGCGTGTTCGGCGGCAGATGGGGCAAGATAGGCGAGCGGCTCGGCCTCACTGTGCGCGAGATAGCTGTCGAGTGGGGGGAAGGAGTAACCGTAGACCAGGTAACTACAGCCCTCCGTGCATATCCAAACGCCCGTTGTTTCTGCGTTCAGCACGCAGAGACATCAACGTGCGTACTACACGACCTCACCCCAGTTCTCCTTGAAGTAAAACGACTAGCCCCACATATATTAACCCTCGTGGATGGGATCTCATCCTGCGCTACAACAGCGATGCCCGGAGACCCCTCTTCGTTGGATATTTACATAGCTGGCTCCCAAAAAGCTCTTATGCTTCCACCGGGTCTGTCGATAGTTGCTCTCTCGAAAGCTGCGTGGCAGACCGTTGAATTAACCCCAAAGCGTTCGCTCTATTTTGACTTTTCGCTTGAGCGGAAATCTCTCGCCACTGGTGAAACATCGTGGACCCCTGCATCAACTATCATCGTCGGGCTAAACGCGGCTCTCGAGATAATGGCGACCGAAAAGCTAGAGAATATCTATGAACGACACGCAGTTCTCTCGCGCATGGCTCGAGCAGGACTTCGAGCGCTTGAGTGTCAGCTCGTATCAACTACAGCACCTTCCCCAGCGGTAACCGGAATCTTTGCACCTGAGGGAATCGATGCTGATGCTCTTCGAAACGAGGTTCGCAACCGGTACGGCGTTCGCCTTGCAGGCGGACAAGGTAAGTTGAAATCCAAGATTGTACGCGTGGGACATATGGGCCACGTGGATCCGTTCGAGGTAGTAGCAGCGGTATCCGCGCTGGGCCGCACCCTGCAACGACTTGGGGGAAGCGATAAGACCTTGAGAGCTGTAGAAGCCATGTATGCGGAGATGCCGGTATGACAACTCAAGAGAGCATGAGGGAGCGCGCCCAAGCTCTATTTACCAAGGTGCAAGCAACAATCTGCGAGGGTATTGAACGGGTCGATGGAAAGGCCTCGTTTCAGCGAGAACATTGGAACCGCACTGATGTCCGAGGCTCTGAGGGGGGTGGCGGCGAGACCCGCATCATGGCCGATGGTGCTGTCTTTGAGAAAGCCGGGGTAAACTTCAGCGCCGTACACGGGCACATGCCAGCTGACTTCGCCGCTAAGCTCGGCGGACCAAAAGAAGAAACACCCTTTTTTGCCACGGGAGTATCCCTGGTAATCCATCCACGATCTCCGATGGTGCCTACGACCCACGCGAACTGGCGATTCCTTGAACTGGGAACAAAGTCGTGGTTTGGTGGAGGCTCAGATCTTACCCCTTACTACCTGTTTGAGGAGGATGCAAAGCACTTTCACACGGTACTCCACCGCGTATGCTCTCGCCATTCCTCCGAACACTACCCACGCTTTAAAAAATGGTGCGATGAATATTTTTACCTCCCGCACAGACAGGAAACTCGCGGCATCGGAGGAATATTTTTTGACTATCTCGGT
>JBIIHY010000241.1:0-5243 GCA_044235305.1 Bdellovibrionota bacterium | reverse complement strand
CAAAAGCCTTGCCAATAGTTGCACCCGGATGGATATCAATCCCTGTTAGTTGATGGGCGTGTTCAGTAAGCATGCGGGGTACGATAGGTACCTGTGCCTGGTAAAGCCAGTGTGCGATGCGGAATACTGCGATCGCAAAAAATCCAGGGTAGGCGAGAAGTACTTCATCCGGTGAAGTCGCAGCGGGGTCACCCTCGCAAATAGCTTCTGCATCAGCCCACAATGTTTCGTGGAATACCGCTAGATTGTGCACAAACAGGGCGGGCAGAGCTTCTCTCTTCTCTGTGTCTGCTATGACAGGGGCGCAGAGCTTTGCGAGTAGTTCGTGTACATGCCGTTGCGCTTCGGTGAGCTCATCTTCGGTAGTGATTTTGTGGCGACTAAAGTGCGGAAAGAGAACGCCTAAAGTCGCGTCGATGAAAGCCGAAACCAGCGCCGGGGACGGCACGGGCCGCTCGACCTTCTTACGGAGCTCAAGGAGGTGCGAGGTGACTGAGTCCTGTTTGTGTGTCATAAAAGAATCAAAAGGTACATACAAATGAATTCGCTTATCATCCTCCAATCAGAGTTGGTAGATCAAGAGAAAGCTCTCCTGCAAGGAGAGCGCGCACGCTATGCCTTTTCTACTCATGGTCTTTCCGTTGGTCGCGTTGTGCGCGTTGGTGTTTTAGGGGGGCGTAGGGGGAGTGCTACAGTTATAAATGCTTCGCCGCACGTAGTGGAGCTTTCAGTGAAGTTTTCAGAAGAGCCCTTGGCGCGCAGGCCGATTGATCTTGTAGTGGGGTTGAGTCGCCCTCAGACGGTCAAAAAGACTATTCAGGCTGCAGTTATGCTTGGCGTACGCTCGTTGCGATTCGTGCAGAGCGAAAGGGGAGAGAAGAGTTATCGTGATTCACACGCGCTCACTCAAGAGAGTATACAATCTGAAACTATCAAAGCGTTAGAGCAGATTTGGGACAGCAATCCCCCCGAGATAACGGTACACCACTCTGCCCGTAGTCTTTTGACGCGATCGCTTCTTCCGAGTAGCTTACAGCCGAATGTAATTGCGTTGGTCGCGCAACCGCAAGCGGTTGAGCTAGTGAACTGTTCAGATCGCTTCCAGAGGCGTAGTGAAGTTCAAGCGGCGCCTTCGGTCGTTGTGGCGATCGGCCCTGAAGCTGGGTGGAGCACCACAGAGGTGCAAACCTTTATCGATAATGGCTACATGCCGGTTGGTTTGGGAGAGAGAGTTCTGAGAGTTGAAGTCGCGTTGATCTACCTGCTGGGGCAGCTTGATGTGCTCTTGTTGCGGTCACATGATGCGTGAGCGCGGGGCGTAGTAGTAGAGTACCAATCACCGTCGTTTAAAACTCCTAGGACGGCGCCGCATCAAATGACTCTGCCTACTCCAATAGAAACAACACGTTAGCTGTTTTTTAAAAAAATAGTGAAGTAGGGCGAGTGCTTATGCCGATACATGTCTAGAGGGATATCGCTTTGTGTGCGGAACAGCAGACCACGCGTCCTGAGCCGGAAAAAAACACAAGCAGCAACGGGGACTATGCTTAAGCGTAACACGTTTGTTCGGAGAAATAGAGGGGCGTCTAGTCCCGTCCTCCTGCAGTTCGTGGTGCTCTCCGTTGTCTTCTTCATCTGTATTATAGGCATAGTTGCTTTTGTGCACTTCTCAAGCGTAAAGAGCGATGCATCAACAGAGACAATTCAGCGCCAGATTGCAGCCGTAGAGGGATATGTCGATGTTTTGGTTCCTGTTCAGACTATTCCCGCTGGTGTTGCGCTTACACCTGAAATGTTCAAAGTCGATAGGAAAGTTGAGTCGTCGCTGCCTCTCGATGCGCCGCGCACTTTCGAAGATATTCGAGGTCAGTATACGCGCGGCGTTTTACTAGGAAATCAAGCTATCAATATTGACTATCTGACGACGCTGCAGCCCGTAAACGCCCTTACCGCGAGCATCCCTGCAGGGCATCGAGCAATCGCTATTACCGTTGACGCAACAAGTAGCGTTGAGGGATGGGCTCAGCCCGGTGCGCGGGTCGATGTTATTTGGGTTACGGCGTACTCTGGCCGTCGAACTGCTTCAGTTGTTGCATCAAATGCCAAAGTTCTATCTGCAAATAGGAAGATCGAAGGTGGTGGAAATGGGCTCCAACGAAATGGGGGCGCTGCTAAGGGTGTCGAGAGACCGAAGCCAGAAGAGGGCATTCCCGCCACGGTAACCCTACTGCTCTCTGCGCACGACGCTATGCGCGTTCGGCTAGCAGCTCTAAACGGGAGGCTCTCACTGGTTCTTCGGGGAACGGAAGATACAGGAGTGGTTGGTCATAGTATGCCGATCGGCGAGGGGGTATTGTACAACGGTTTAAACCAAGGGCAGATGCCTACCCAACCGAGAAATCTCGTTGATGTGACCGTTAAGGATCCAAGTACCGGTGCGCAGGAGAAGCTGACCTTCGAAAATGGTCAGCGGGTTTACAACAAGAAGTAGTTGGACAAAAGCGCGGCTCAATGTCCACTTTCTCGCAACGGGTAGGTTCTGCCAGGCTTTCGACTCCATTTTCTCTGTTTTGCATCCAAATACACCTTGTGAGGTAACTGTGGAGCGAGCACAATGCGATGAGACTCCGTCAGTATTGATATGAACTTTCTTCGCCCGACACCCATAAAGCGAACTTTAGCAAAGCCACCAGCCCTCAAAGCGGGAGATCAGATCGCGCTGGTCGCGCCTGCGAGTCCACCGCTCGCTCCAGAGGTGATTGCGCGCACTAAAGAGCGGCTTGAAACGCTCGGATTTAGAGTTATTGTGGGGAAACGGTGTACGCAACGCACAGGCTTTTTGGCAGGCTCTGATCGCGAGCGACTCTTTGACCTGCACGCTGCGTTTTCGCGGTCTTCAGTGAAAGCGATCTTTTGTGTTCGGGGTGGATATGGGGTTGGTCGCATCCTGGCTTCGCTTGATTTTAAACGGCTTGCCGCGCAGCCTAAGATTGTAGTTGGTTGCAGCGATGTGACGGCTTTGCTGTGTGGAGGGCTCGTCAGGGCAGGAACAGTTATGTTTCACGGTCCTATGGGGCAGTCGCTGGTTGATGGAAGTTGTCCCGATTACACCTTGAATTCTTTGCTGGTCACCCTGATGAAGCGTGATGCGGCGTGTGGTTCTATTGTGCGAGGATACGACAGTGCGCAGGTTGAAGGGCTGCGCCGAGGGAAGGTCACTGGGCAACTGATTGGTGGCAACCTAGCTGTGTTGCTCTCTTTGCTTGGAACACCATTCTTTCCCTCGCTGAAAAACAAGATTGTATGTCTCGAGGATGTATCAGAGAAGCCTTATCGAATCGATAGAATGTTGACGCAGCTTTTGTCTGTTGGGGCGTTTGATGAAATTGCTGGTTTCGCCTTTGGGAGCTTCAGGGATTGTGAGTATGCAGCTACGCCCTCCCTCGAGAAGATGCAGACGGTACGAGATGTGCTTGTAGAGCGGCTCTATCGATTAGGCAAACCAATAGTGTTGGGTCTGCCATTTGGACACAATCCCCACAACTGCACATTGCCGCTCGGCGTGCGGGCTACCCTAGATGGTACGAGGGGCGATCTCATTATCGAGGAGTTTGGAGTTCGGTAATGCAATCGATCAAAGTCATTCTTTTCTTAGGTCTGACGGTGTGCCTTCTGTGCGGCTGTTATGCGCATTCACCGAGCTCCCTGGCTAACGCAGTTCGACCCCAGGAACTCGCAGGAAAAGATTGGATAGAACTTGGTCAGCCGGGAGTGGAACATCGAGAACTGGATCGTTTTGTTGGGGAGTGGAATGTAAGCATCTCTTCACGCGCCACGCCGACGCAAGCTCCTGAAGTATCCCAAGGGAGATCAAACCTAGTATGGGTGCTTGATAATCGGTTCATCGAGGAGCATTTCTCGGGCTCTATCGCTGGCCATTCATATATGGGTCGAGGGTTCTTTGGATATGAAAACGCAACGCGTCGGTATGTGAACGTGTGGATTGAATCGCTTGCAACTGGGGTGACGCTGATGTACGGCTCTTTTGACCCTGCGCAACAAAGGTTCGATTTTGAAGGTAATGTCTATGAGCCACTTCTAGGGAGACTCAAGGCGATAAAGACTCGCGTCTCTTTCATTTCTAAAGACGAATTCACCATGTCCATGGTTGAGAAGACATTGGCGGGCGATGAGTTTACTTCGTTTGAGTTGAGGTATCAGCGGGTCGGTCTGGGCTAAGCTTATTGGCTCCGTACCTGGCTTAACCGAGAAGGTCGAGGATAGATCCTAGCATCTCCGTTCCAACCTTAATGACCTTGGCAGACGCAGCTACTTGGAATGAATCTCTCTGTAGGTCAACTAACGGCGCAACCGGGTCCTCTTTCGCATCCTCTGAGAATGACTGCGTTACTCGCGTGGCGTCCCGGCTGGCATTTTCAAACCCGTTGAGCATCCCTTGAAGGCCGATTTTCGATATGCTGTCCATGATTCGTCAGTCGGCGGATTCTTCTCCTGGGTTTTGAAAATGAAGCACGATTTCTTCTGTGCTTTTTCATTCAGAAGGGGCTTGGCCGCTTTCGTAGGGGTTTTTCTTAGGCCGTAGTCATCAAGCCACTGTTGCTGATACTATTTGATTGAGTGTGAGAGGAAAGGTTATGAGAGACGCAATTTTTTTCGCCGTGGCGGTGGTTGCATGGTGTGCTGTTGAGGCTTCCTGTCAGGAGTCTCAGACGGGTGGTGCTTCTGGTCAGAGTGATCTTCTCATGGGGGAAATTCCGCTACAGGACACCACTGGTAAAAAGCGTGATGCAAGTGAAGTTGCATCCAAGGAGGTTGAGGAGTGGGAGAAAGCGTTGCTCGCTGCCGTTACTACGCCTGCGAGCAGCGGAGCCATTCCGGAGCTTGGAACTGAGGGGGCTGGTTATCTTGCTGCATTGTATCTTCTCTGTACTGAGAAGCGTGGGCCATGCGGCTTTATTCTAGAGAGTATACTTGAAGCTGACCTGTTGGCATCTAAACAGACAGGTGTAGCCCGGTGTGCAGTGATGAATCGTTTTTGGAAAGTGTGGATCGCTAATGAAGGGGATCGACGGTTGCAATTCCAGATCCCAATCGGTCATGCTCCGGAGTTAGCGAGATTTAATTCCTCCGTACGGCCGCGCTTTGTGCGATGTAAGGAAACCGTGCAAGCTATCCTTGCCGATAGCAAGGCTTTTACCCAACGCCACAGCGCTGATTCCGCT
>JBIIHY010000022.1:0-16100 GCA_044235305.1 Bdellovibrionota bacterium | reverse complement strand
ACCACGATATCCAGCTCAGGTAGCTGTCTGATAAGTTCAACTGCGATGGTTCCCTGACCAGCTATCACGCAGGGATCATTGTACGGCGAGATAAAGGGCAGCGCCTTCTCCTGAGCGAAATTCAGAGCTTTCTGCTCAGCCTGGGAATACGAAGCCCCTTCTATGCGGAGATCGATAGGAAAGCGCTCAAGCTCGCGCCTACGTTGCGGGTCAATATTGTGGGGCACAAACACGGTACTCTGGAGCCCACACACCTGCGACGCAAATGCTACCCCAAGGCCGTGATTTCCTGCCGAGCATGCGACGACACCACCGCCGCGCTTCTCTTGCTCTGATAGCCTAAGGAGCTTATTGAGTGCTCCACGCACTTTAAAGGACCCTGTGACCTGCTGGCTCTCAACTTTCAACCAAACACTACCACTACCACAGGAAAGCTCAGGGCTTGGTTCGACTGGAGTCTCGCGCACGTACGGTCGTATAACCTCTTCTGCGGTACGCACTGCTTCTTCACCGTGAAAAATATTCGTTTCCGGATTTGAATTCATAAGAAGATACGTCGCTTATCGCTACGACTGAGGGGCTGGGATGTGCCCAAACGAGCGTTCCTGCTCTGGCGAATAGGTAGACTCCCTGTCCAAAACAAACTCTATACGCTGAGAGTCAACCGCAACGCGCGGATGACCCATCGTGAGCGCAAAAAACGCAACTATGAAGAGATAAAAAAGTGCTCCGCCTGCAAGTATTGCACGGTTGGTGCGCGGAGAAAGCTCTATTCCTTCTACAGTCTCTGGATCAAGGGATAAAGCAGTAGCCGGGCCACGATAAAATCGGAGCCTGAAGCACGTTTCACACAGTTTTTCGGGACCCCCATCAGAAAGTCCACAACGATAACACCCGCCCATAAAGGAAGGGTCGACCACAAGCTAATAAACTGAAGAGATTGGGGCTATTTAGGGCCTTACTAAGAAAGAATACCGCCGTAATAAAAAATGCTCCCTACTGTTCAGCTTATACGAGGACTTCCGAAAGAGGAGTATAGGAAGTCATTAAATAACCCTAAGAGGATGTATGGGTATGCAGCAAGGATTAGCGAAGTATCAATCACGACGAATCAATACGGCGGGCTCTTTAACCACAAGCGCGCCCACCACATCGGACAAACCTCCGAGGATGTTCAACCAAGTGCCGTCGCGAGAGGCACCAACTCCTTCTCTTGAGAAAACAGTCACCACTAATAACGCCGTCCATTCGACGAGAGAACAGCTGAAACCGATCGAGCGCCCAACGATTACACCTGAAAAGGCTGCCAAGGTTTCGCCGCATATGCTTGAGCTTGCCAAGCAGTACGTTGAAGTGTTTCAAGCGCAAGGCGGCAAGGAGCTTAACGCAGCTGAGAAATCATCCCTTATCTTGGAGGTAGCGGTATTTTACTCGCACCCGACACGAAACGGGAGGCTTGAAACATTGGTTACCGCGCTCGCACCCCAAACGTGCTGACAAGATGAGACAGCCTTGTGCTAGCCGAGGCAGACACCTCGGTTAGCACTGGGAGCTTCCTACGCATTGACCCGCGTTGATTGGACCGTAACAGGTCCCTCCTACCTTCATGTAGATACTAGGACTACCGGATGCGGCAGCGGCTCTTGAAGCGAGCTGAGAACCACCGAACGCGGTGCTAGCGCCACACCCCCATCCAGCATAGTAGCGAGCCGCCCATCCGTTACCTCGCTGATAGAGACCAAGCTTTGCAACCACAGTACCGTTAGTACTAACAGCATCGACACAGGTCGGATACGGTCCAGGGGCACCGTTCTTTAAAACCAGGCCTGCCGTATTGCGGCGCACATCGCCGGGAGAGAAGTGTTCAGAACCACGGGTCTTGTAAATAAAGCTCGAGGGCCAGCTAACCACACGTGAACAACTACTCCCCCCACTTCCACTATTACCAGAACTAGTCTCTGCTCCCACCGTGTTGATATTTATCTGATCAACCGGAATTCCAGTGACTTCCGGGATATTAATCACTTCTGCCGCTCCAGGATTGAAGTCTGCTGCGTCTTTGTCTCCCAAAAACTTAACCTCGTATCCAGAAGTCGTCCTAAACTCCCCGACAATAGAGGTCCCTAACCCATCAAAATCCGCAGTACCCGCCACCGTTCCGTCGAAATTATAGACCTTAATCGACGTTGATTCCTTACCCTCTACATGGAACCCCAAGAGATCCGCTCCTGATGCCTGACGTATAGGGAACGCTCGTGGCCTCGTTCCATTCGATGCAAATTTTGGAAGTCGAGCGAACTGCTGAACTTCCCCGGTGAGAAGGTTTTTCATACGCGCCAGAGAACGCGTAGTGCCAGACTTGCGGATGACTCCTATCCAATCAGTCGCATCTGTTCCTACCCGAGCAAAGAACGCTCGGTCTCCGTTCTTTCCAAAGGTGTAGGTCTGTTTATTCTCACTCGAGGAGGCGAACATGTCGTACCACACTTCCCATACAACTGCCCCATTTACAATTCGCGCTACAGCGGCATCGGCTGTACCGTTACCATTCAAATCACCACCTGAGATAACAAGGTCGCCCTTCTTTCCAAACGTACGGGTCTGAGTAGTTCCATCATTAAGCTTGGCCGTCCACTTTATTGTGCCGGTGCTCTTGACCAGCGAGACCACTCCGATCTGAGTTCCAGAACTCTGCCACTGGGCCATGGCAAGGTGATTCCCTTTAATTCCAAAGGTTCCAAGCGCAGAGGAAGCTCCGGTCGACGATAACTTGGCACTCCACGAGAGCTTTTTATCGGAACCAACTGACACCACCACTAGGTCTGATGTACCGTCTGAATCAAAGTCACTCGGTACGGCATGCAGAAGCCGCGGGACAGCTAAAGAGATAGCAAGCACTAGCGTAATATATCGTGACGTTTGTTTTTTTTTCATGCCAATGCTCCCTTTTTCGGTTACGTTCCTTGGACTATAGAATCACAGGGCATCAATTAAAAAGAGGTTTTAAGACAAGGCACTAAAAAGGGTTTACCTGAAGCCTGTCATACATCGTAGCTCTTCCCCTTTGATAGTGTAGATGCACGAAGAGCATTACTGACAGCGAAAAGATCGATAATTTCTTGAACGACGGCCCCCCAGACAGGCGCCAGAAGGCCGCTAGCAGCGCATACCATCCCGCCAACACTCAATATCATCCCCCCAACCGCGCTCTGCAGAGCTACCCTCCGCATATGGGAACTTATGTGGAGCAGTTGATCAACTTTGCGTAGGGACGGCTCAAGAATCACAGCCCCGGCCGCTTCTGATGTGATATCTGAGCGCGAGCCAAATGCTATGCCAACGGTAGCTGCAGTCAGAGCTGGCGCATCGTTAATCCCATCCCCTAAATAGATAGTTTGAGCGGTCTTCGTATGCTCACGAACGATACCAACTTTCTCCTCAGGAGATTTTCCTGCATAGACGGTGCCTATATTGAGCTGCTCGGCAAGGTATCGTACCTCAAGGTCACGGTCTCCTGAGAGAAGCACGATATCCCTCACTTTGTGTCCTGCATCGAGGTGTGACACAAACTGCTTACTATCAGGACGAGCCTCGTCGCGGAAAAGAAGCACTGCGGCTGGCAGCCCATCGACTATGACAACACACTCAAGGCCGACCTGACTCGGCTCTAATTCAGCAGAAACTTCAGCGGGTAGCATACGCCGAGCTGTAACAACTACAGCATGTCCACGCACCACACCGCGTAGCCCCTGACCCGGCACTTCACTCACGTCAACTGGTTCGACCAAAACGATCCGCTTCGCCGCTGCTGCAGCAAGAACAGGTTGAGCTAAGGGATGTTTTGAATACCGCTCTAATGACGCTACAAACTGCAGGACCTCATCTTCTGTGAATCGCTTCGATCTGACAGCAACGAGGGTGGGCTCACCAATAGTTAACGTGCCCGTCTTATCGGTTATCAAGACTGTACACGTAGGGACGCGCTCTAAAACAACCGGGTCTTTGATTATAATTCCATTCTTGGCGCACCATGAAATAGCCCCGATGATTGCAACCGGAATAGCTATGATGAGCGGACACGGGGTCGCAACTACCATCACGGCCAGAAACCGTACCGGATCACCAGACAGAATCCACGCTACCCCAGCGAGAGCAATAGCGATTGGCGTATAGAGCGCTCCCAGATTGTCAGCGAGGCGGCGCATCTGCGGCCGCCTCTGACGTGACTCATCCATCACCATCATGATACGCGCATACCGAGAATCTTGCGCTTCCCGATCGGCACGGATGACGATGAGACCCTCTCCGTTGACAGCACCTGATATGACAGCACATCCAACGCTCTTAGAGACGCGATACGGCTCACCGGTAAGGTATGACTCATCCATGGAGCTGTGACCCTCAATGACTACGCCATCAACAGGACAAAGCTCGTGCGGTAAAACTACCAATTCGTTTCCGGGTGTGATTAAGTTGACGGGAATATCAACCATCGCAGGCCCCTCGCGCCGATGCGCTAAGGTCGGCATACGCCTCGCCAAAGCATCAAGCACCGATGATGCCTTGCGCATTGCGTATTGTTCGAGTGCCGCCCCTCCTGACAGCATTAACACAACGAGCGCACCTGCTACGTACTCACGTAAGCAGAGTGCCGTTACTATTGATATACCAGCTAACAGATCGGAGCCGAATTCACCGCGCACGATTCCGGACAGCAGCCGCGCAACGAGGATGCTTCCACCAAGTAGAAGTGCCGCTTGGACCGGATAGTCCGCGCCTGGTGACTCAACCATCAACCCGTAACGCAACAACAGCGTTGCACCGATAGCAACGAGAGAAAAAAGAGCGATTATAGAGTTGAGGTTTACTTTCATCCTGAGTTGAGAGGAGCGTCGAAGCACTAACTCGACAGATCCAAAACGGTCGCTTTTAATTCCTCACAACACACTAGCGGTCGGCGGCTTACCGAGCAATCCGTCAACAGGGAGAGGGAGGATCTCCCTCTCCCTGCGACATGAACTACCTCACTTGGCCACGAGCGATGCGAAGCGCACCTTCGCAGCCCGCGCCCGCCGCGAGAGTGACGAAGTAAGCTCTCGTACACAAGCTGCTTTTGTAAGATCAATCGCGCCACTCGAACCAACCGCTTGAGAGAAAATCGGGTATGAAGCATTTGTGGCCACCCCGATACTGTTAAGATAGGCAGAGAGCATCGCAGCACTCTGAGATGATATTCGGATGCGCCTTGCAGAGCCTGCTGGCTTCAGTTTCACCCTCAGCGTACGCGCCAACGGATTAAAATCAGCAACCGTTACATTTACTAAAGCCCCGACCGGCATCGGCCTGGTCGAAAGGAGAGTAATAAACGCTCTGTCGCGCTGTCCTGCAGCCGTTCCCGCCGAAGTCATCCGCACAATCTTTGCTCGCACCTTGGCCGAGAGACGAACCATCGGTCCGTAACCACCTTGCTGTCGACCTGTACAGAGCGACACCGGTAAAGGCTCTTCTGGCTTCTCTTGATCAGGTTTGTCTTGTTCGGGTCTATCTCCCTCCCCATTGTCATCATCAGGGGTAGGCGTTGGTTGCGGCGGGGTAACACTGCCCAGTCTATCTGGGCTACCCTCAGGGCACGCTGCGCCACTGGGCTCTTGAACGCCGGTTGTCATGCCTACGGCGGAAGCTGTACTGGTCTTTATCGTAAAGTTATCAATACGAACTCGGCCGTTGACTTCGGTAAGGAAAACTCCGAACGCAATAACACGCCCTGTCTCAGGCAATGAAGCACCGAAAGAGGTGGGCGCATTAGTGCCCACCCCAGTCACTGCATCAATGACGCCATACTCAAGCGCAGCCGGAGCAACGGACACAGGGCTCCACACACCGAATTTTGCTTGAGGCACAGCCTGCTTAGAGATGTACCACTTGTTATCGATCAGAAAAGCAAGCTGCGTACTGTTTGGTTGCAAAAGCTCATTGGCTCCACTGAGCCTCTGGTGATATTCAACAAGGGTATCATGATCACGCAGCAGAGAGACATCAAACGAAAACTCCGAGGTAATAACTGAAAGTCCGTACACCGGTTTGAACCAGAATGAATACCCTTGGGAGAGGCCTACCGGTCCACTGTTCACTGAGCCGCCGATCTGTGAATTACCGTACGAGAACACTTTCAGATTTCCAAATCTTCCAAGACGCGCGCCTGCTTTATACGCAGCCCATCCAGTTTCCTGAGCGGCGGGTTGCCCTAAGCTTGCAGTGCAAAATCCAAAGGTCTCTTTATACACGGTCACGGGCTCCCCGTGCGCATGCACTACAGTTGAAGAGAAGACTACTGCTGTTAATCCAAGCAACCCCTTCACCCCCGTTAATCTGAATGTCTGTTTTTTACGTTGATACGCCATCTCACTTCACCCCTTCAAAAGTCATGCTGAACGCTTCACTGCAACACAGGTCGTGCAACACGACAGCTGGTCAGTGATAGAAGGGTGTAATGCTAAATGGCAGAAGGATTGAATGAGCGCTATCAGCGCGTCGCAAGCAAGCTCTTCTATCGCCGCAGTCGGCGCTGCAAGCTGCGTCGATCTAATCCGAGAACTTTTGCACTTTGAGAGACATTACCGTCGTGCTCGGCAAGAACGCGGTTGACATACTCTGCCTCTACTTCAGCCAGTGATGGGATCTCAACTTCTACTTTGGGCGATCCATTCTCAGGAAAAAACGCTGATAGCAGCGCGTCAGCGGATACCGGTTTTGTGAGGTAATTTACCGCTCCAAGCCGAATAGCCTCTAGAGCAGTTGTGATACTGCCAAATCCTGTCAGCACCACAACTCGACTACTACTCTGTGCGTCGTTCTTGATGGCATTAACGAGCCAGAGTCCACTCTCTCCGGGCATACGCATATCAACGACAACACCATGCGGAGCGTATTCTTTAAACACCTCAAACCCATTATGGGCATTCTCAGCTTCATAGACCTCGAGCCCTCTATCACGCAGAGACTTCGCAAGGCGTCGCCTAAACGATGCATCATCATCACATACGAGTATTCTAGAGAAGTCTTCTCGACTCATGCACTCATCCTCCGAGGTATCGTAAACGTGACCTGCGTTCCCTCTCCTTCAATCGAAGTCAGATGAAAATCTCCGTTTAGTTGTGACACGAATAGCTTCACGAGATAGACCCCCAACCCCATCCCCTCACCCGGGGGCTTGGACGTGAAGAAAGGCTCTCCGCACCGTCTTTGGATCTCTGGAGACATTCCATGGCCTTCATCGCGCACCGTAAATGTAGCATCATGCTCAGAGAGAGTTGCCTCAACCTCAACTTTACTTTGTCCTTGTGGATCTGCCTGAAGACCATTCTTAACAAGTGCGCGCAGAGATGCGAGGAGCGATTCTTTGAGAGAGTAGAGCTGCAACTCAGCAGAGATCGGTGAACGACACACCACTCTATCACTCATTCCCTGTATTTCACCAAATACACTCTGCACAGTAAAAAGAGCCGGAGCCTCACCTTGTAGCTCACCACCCCCACCCCTCATCTTGTGGAGCACACCGTTGCAGCGCTCAAGCTCTCGCTTCATCAACTCAACATCCTCGCGCTCACTGGCAGATAGTCCTGAGTGTGCAACGAAGTCATCAACGATAAGGGATATAGTTGCTAATGGAGTAGCTAACTCATGCGCTGCTCCACCAGTAATAGTTGCCAAACTGAGAAGTTGCCGACGCTGCATCTCTTTCTCTCGCAGCTCCTCAAGCTCTGCCTCCTGTGAGGCAAGCTCTCTGTTCATACGCGTTACAAAGAAGGAGGTAATCGCCCCTATTACAATAAATGCTACCAACATCCCGTGCAGATGGAGCGAAAAGCCACTCCCCTGCGCGTGAGAAGATGCGTGCATGTGGGCACCGTGATGGTGCATTTCGAGCTGGGGTACCGAGACATGAAAGAAAAAAAGCCCCAGGAAGGCAAGCGTTGCAAGAGCAAATATTCCCCACGTCCAGCGAACGTCTAAGAAAAAAGCCGCTAGAGTTACCTGCACAAGAAACATCATGCTGAAGGGATTAGTAAATCCACCACACAGATAGAGCAGCGCTGCAAGAAGGATGACATCGAACGCGATTGCACACCCCATCAACAACTGAGCTGCAATGCGAGACGAGGCGAGCCACGCAAGGGCAATATTCGAGACAGCCCCAAGGGCAAGCACAACACTTAACGTTGTTATATCTGCATCAAATTCGAGCACCCCGATCGCAGCAGCAAGGATAAGCGCATAGGAGCACAGCGCTGTCCAGCGAATCATGATAAGCCATCGCAGCTCAAGTACATGCGATGCGCGGTGTGATGACGCAACCTTCTCTGCCATACCCGCCATATTCCCTCACTGAGCCGGGATTTTCCAGGCCCACAACAGGAACTCTTTGTTTCCCTCTCCTCCTAGAATGGGAGATTCAACGATTCCGCGAGGTTCCAACCCCACCGAGGGGAGAAAATCTTTAATCCGTTCAACAACCCCCTGGTGCACTTCAGGGTCGGTTACGATTCCGCCGCTTCCAACGTCCTCACGAGCTGCTTCGAACTGCGGCTTTATAAGAGCCACAATCTCTCCCCCAGGACTAAGCCAACGACACACTGCTGGGAGAATTAAAGTCAGTGAGATAAAGGACACATCGATGGAAATGAACGTAACGGGTTCTGCAAGCGCCTCTACGTACCGCGCGTTAGTACGCTCCATGACAACCACACGAGCATCAGACCTAATCCGCCAATCAAGATCCCCGTACCCAACATCGATGGCGTACACCCGAGCTGCCCCATGTCGCAACAGCACCTCGGTGAAACCTCCGGTGCACGCACCCACATCAGCACACACTTTTCCGGAAGCAGAGAGTCCAAAGGAGGAGAACGCGGCTTCTAATTTTAACGCGCCGCGCCCGACGTACTCCCTACGACCAGAGATAGAAACATGCACATCGTCGAAGACTGGAGTCCCTGGCTTATCTACAACAGCGTCACCAACGCGAACCAAACCGGCGCGGATAAGCCGCTCGGCTTCATCAGCAC
The DNA here is from genome assembly GCA_044235305.1 of Bdellovibrionota bacterium. GTDB lineage: Bacteria > Bdellovibrionota_C > UBA2361 > UBA2361 > OMII01 > OMII01. The sequence goes on along the minus strand of JBIIHY010000022.1, from coordinate 7,035 downwards.
TTACGACCAGCCCTTCCGCCTGGATCCTTTCCTTTAAAGCTCTCTTTTTTCTCTTTGGGGGCATAGTGCTGTTTGCAACGCGCGGCATCTATTGTCGCGCTTCCTTGGGGGAAGCGCGGCAAAACCCCTCCCTACTGCGAAAGTAGATGGTGGGTCGCTCTTCGAGTTTTCACGACGAGAAAAAATCCTCAATGTATCTCAGCGGATACATCTACGGTTTTTTCTCTTCCTGAAAATCGAACATCGACCTACCCTCTACTTTCTCGCTACGGGAAGGTTTTGCCGCGCTTCCCTGGTGCCGCTCGGCTGTGTAATACTTCCATGGGTTTGCATCGTAAGGAAAGGGTCTCTATGAAATTCTCTCAGTTACCCCATGTTTTAGCGTCGTTGAGTGCCTTCCTGCTTTTATGTGTAGCCCCGTGTAGCGCGCAGCAGCAGCTCACTATCGTATCGAGCCTTCCACGCACAGGGAGCGCAAACGCTCAGTCAACAAGCATGACTAACGGCATCCGGCTAGCCCTCAAAGAGATAAACTACAAGATCGGCACGATCTCACTCGCGTACGAAGATTGGGATGACGCATCGCCTGCCCGTGGCAACTGGGATCCAGCAGTTGAAGCTGCAAACGCCGATAGAGCCATTCAGAACCCCTCAGTTGTAGCCTATATCGGACCGTATAACTCCGGCGCAGCAAAGATAAGTATGCCGAAGCTGAATCAGGCTGGCTTGCTTATGGTTAGCCCAGCAGCAAGCTGGCCGGGACTTACAAAACCCGGACTCGGTGAGCCGAACGAGCCAACGATCTACCGTCCCTCAGGGAGAGTAACTTTCTTTCGCGTTGTACCAGCAGACGACCTCCAGGGCGATGTGGGTGCCCAATGGGCGAAGGATCTCGGTGCTACCTCAACCTACGTGCTTCACGACGGGGAGCTGTATGGAAAAGGCGTAGCTTCGATCTTCAAGAAGGGTGCTGAAGCGCGAGGGCTTACCGTACTTGATTTTGATAAGGTAGATCCCAAGGCTTCAAACTTTCGTTCTCTTGCCATCAAAATCAAGCAACGTAGACCAGATCTCGTATTCTTTGGGGGAACAACCCAAACTGGAGCAGGACAACTCGCTAAGGATCTACGCGCTGCAGGCGTAACGGCAAAATTTATGGTGCCTGACGGCTGCTACGAGAATGCGTTCATCGAGGCTGCTGGACATGCCGCCGTAGAGGGGAACACGTTTATTACATTTGGTGGTATTCCCGCAAACCAACTTACCGGTAAGGGGAAAAAGTTCTATGAGGCGTACAAAAGCAGCTACGGCGCCGAACCCGAGGCGTATGCAGCGTATGGCTACGAGGCTGCCAAAGTGGTTCTCGCAGCTATCGAGCGCGCCACCACGAAAGATCGTCAGGGAATTATCGCTGCCACCGCGCTCACAAAGGATTTTGAGGGCGCCCTCGGAACGTGGTCGTTTGATGCTCAGGGAGATACGACTCTGCGTACCATGAGTGGCAACGTGGTAAAGAATGGAAAGTTCGAACTCGCAAAGCTGCTGCAATAGACGATGTCAACGACCGAGGTGCTCCTTCAACAACTGATTATAGGACTCTCCAACGGGATGATCATCGCACTGATCGCCCTTGGGTACACGATGGTGTACGGCCTTGTTGAGCTGATTAACTTTGCTCACGGCGATCTCTTTATGCTTGGGGCGTTCTGTGCCCTTACCCTACTGAGCGCTCTGGGGATGGCACCCTTGAGCGGCGAATTAGCGATCTGGTCGCCGAGCTGGTGCCTGGCCCTTATAACTCTCTTCCTCGTTGTGCCCCTTTTTTGCGGGGTAGTGAATTGGGCTATCGACTGTGTGGCCTATCGGCCTTTACGTTCAGCCCCAAGACTCGTTCCGCTTGTATCAGCTCTTGGTGTGTCCTTCATCCTTCTAAATCTTGGACTGTTCTGGGGAGGTCTTCCGCTGGAGGCTTTTAATTTTGGGGCCTCCGCCGCAGCGCCAAAAGACTTTCCACTACTACTTCCGAACGACAACCTACTCGGGAGCGACTCTACTATCATCTTCTCAACTAAGGACCTTGCCGCACTACTCATCACAGTGCCGCTCCTTCTTTTACTTGTTGTACTTGTAACCAAGACCCAGTTCGGTAGAGCGATGCGCGCTGTGGCTCAGAACCCCGTAGCAGCGCGCTTAGTCGGCATCCCTGTTGACCGCATAATAAGTATCACCTTCATTCTTGGAGGGGCACTCGCCGGTTTTGCAAGCGTTATCTACTCTCTCTACAACAACACCATCTTCTTTCAGATGGGGTATCGAGTGGGGATCGACGCCTTTACCGCTGCTGTGTTGGGTGGAATTGGGAGCCTGCTTGGCTCGGTTCTTGGCGGCATACTGATCGGCTTGGTGCGTGCTATGAGCGATCAGTACATAGCCACTGAGTGGACCAACACTATTGTATTCCTGCTCTTAATCGGAGTTCTGATATTCCGTCCGTCAGGACTACTTATTAAAGCCCGCAAGGATAAGGTGTAAGAGATGCGGGGTAGCATATCAGATAGACGCATCATCCCCTTATCACTTGCACTCGTAGCTTTGCCACTTGCTGACCTGGTGCTCCCGCAGGCGTTACAGATCACTTCTCTCATGTGTCCCGTGCTAATCTACGGCTTAGTAGCTCTAGGACTGACAGTAGCAACTGGCTTTACTGGGCTCCTACACCTCGGCGTCTGCGCATTTATTGCCATCGGCGCTTACTCGTTTGCGATACTCACCTGCCCTATTTACCCCTTCCAGCTACCGTGGGCGGTTGCAGTAGCTCTAGCAGCAGCTATCGGAGCGCTTACGGGTGTTATACTTGCTATACCGACTATTCGATTGCGCGGTGACTACCTCGCCATCGTTACCCTTGGATTCGGCGAGATCGTTCAAGACATCCTGCGCAATGTAGACTCAGTCACGAAGGGCTCTCAAGGTATTAACCCCTTACGCGGCCCGCAGTTTTTCGGTTACCAGTTTAGCGGAGAAACACCCGTTGCATGGTACTACCTAATAGTTTTCTTTATCATAGTTGTGATGGTCACTTTAGACCGCATCATCCAATCACCTATCGGTCGCTCGTGGAAAGCGCTCCGAGATGACGAGCTTGTTGCTTCGTGTATGGGAGTAGATCCAGTCTCTACCAAACTTGTAACCTTTGCCGTTTCAGCGGCTTTGTGTGCCGTGGCTGGTGCGCTCGTGGCTAGCCTTTTGGGCTCAAGTGGCGAACCGAGCACGTACGACTTTCAAGTCTCAATTATGGCACTCTCCATGGTTATTGTAGGGGGGCTCGGAAGTATACCGGGTGCTATCGTTGGAGCGATGCTGATGATGGGCATTAACTCTATCGTTTTAGCTAAGCTTGCCGATATCGCCTCAAGTGCAAGCTCTACCTCATCGAATGTCTTACTCGTCCCCGGAAATTGGAAATACCTTATCTTTGGTGTAGCGCTTGTTCTGATGATGCGATTCAAGAGCAACGGGATTGTGCCACCGCGAAACAGCGTGCAGGGAGAGAGGTAAGATGGCTGGCGAACACCTTCTTATCCTTGAGGGAGTAACGGTGCGCTTCGGTGGGCTAGTTGCAGCTCAGAACGTCACACTATCAGTTGCTGAGGGTGCAATCGGTGCAGTCATAGGCCCAAATGGAGCCGGTAAGACCACCGTATTTAATTGCATAACAGGAATATATACGCCCTCCAGTGGTAAGGTTTCTATCTCAGGCCTCGACATTCGCAAGCCGTTCTCAACTCGCCTCGTCCTGCGTACTGCTGCGATAGCACTGGCAGGAGGCGTTACCGCTTTACTCGCTGTAACAATACAAGAGCTCTGGGAGGCTGGTATTAATCAGCTCTTTATCTTTGGGCAACCGTTTGACTGGGGCGCATCTTTTCGTGCTACAAGCACGACACTCGCATCGCTCCCTGCAATTCAAACATGGGGAACACTAGTTCTTGGAGCCTTTGTCTCCGCTGCAAGCTACCTAACGCTGTGGTCAACATCTCGCCACACACCGCACTCAACACTTGCTCGCGGCATCGCGCGCACTTTTCAAAACATTCGACTCTTTAAAAGCATGACTGCGCTTGAAAACATACTGGTCGGTTTAGAGAGCAGGCAAAGGTATGGGGCATTGCAAGCGATACTTCGTCCAGCTCGCTATCGGAACAAAGAAGCAGAGAACCTCTCCCGCGCTCGCGAGCTGCTCTCGTTTGTGGGCCTAGAAGGTATCGAGGACACCCCCGCGACAGCCCTCCCGTACGGATATCAACGTAGACTCGAGATAGCTCGCGCTCTCGCAACAGAGCCCAAGGTATTATTACTCGATGAACCTGCGGCCGGTATGAATGGTACCGAGATAGCGGATCTTATGTCTCTCATTAAGCGCATTCAAGAGCGGGGCGTTACAGTGCTGTTGATAGAGCACCACATGCAGCTCGTTATGGGGATCTCCCACCACATCACTGTTCTGGAGTACGGCCAGAAGATAGCTGAAGGATCACCTGACGACATTCGCAGCAACCCGCGTGTTATCGCAGCTTACCTTGGAGAGATACGCCATGACAGCTAAACTCCCCCTGCTACGGGTCGAAAACGTCCGCTCACACTACGGCCTGATTCAGGCTCTCAAGGATGTTTCGCTTGAGATACATCACGGAGAGATAGTTACGTTACTGGGTGCAAACGGCGCAGGTAAGAGCACTTTACTGATGACGATCTCTGGGATTCAACCCTTGTCGAGTGGTGCTATTTATTTCGATGGCAGTGAGATCTCGGGAGTCGCCGCCCATAAGCGTGTTGAGATGGGGCTAGCTCAGGTGCCTGAAGGCCGCCGCATATTTCCGCGTCTCTCAGTGCTCGATAACCTACTCCTTGGTTCATATACTTCCAGCGAAAAGGATAAAAGCGCGCGAACGCAACGTCTCATTTTCGACTTATTTCCAATCTTATACGACCGTAAAACTCAGCTTGGTGGCACTCTTTCAGGGGGTGAACAACAGATGCTTGCTATAGGCAGAGCGCTCATGAGTAACCCACGCCTTCTCCTTTTAGACGAACCTTCGATGGGAATAGCCCCGCTCTTAGTACAAAAGATATTTGAGGCGTTGAGACAACTACACCAGCAGGGCCTCACAATATTTATCGTAGAGCAGAACGCGCATGCAGCCCTCGAGCTCTCACAACGCGCATATGTCTTAGAGACGGGATCTGTAACTATCTCTGACTCCTCAGCCGCTCTGCGTCACGATATGCGCATACGAGAGACCTACCTCGGCGGTTTGTAACACTGGTTTTTTTCTATTCCGACAGAACTAAGATGTTCCACGGCTCCATCTGTCGCAATCGGTACTGATACGAATTTATCCCTATTGCGTGGTTGTCTCTCGGTTACGTAACCTTACGTCATGACGCACGCTGCAACGTGAACATATGGTTTTTTATTGAAGGATATCCATGCAAACTCGTCTTCTCGACTCTGCTCCGAAAGCAACGGTGACCCTTGCACAGGATCCGGTGCTGATGCTGGCGGATGTTTGCTTTGAAATGTTCTCTACTCGGGAGCTTCGAAATCCTGAGACCGTCCTGCCTGAGCTCGATGCTGCATTCCCCGAAATAACCGAAGAGCAGAAATTGAAGGCGCTTTCTGTGGCTCTCTCGTGGAAACGCATCCTCCGGGGCGCTAGTCGGCTGCTGCAGTAGAAGCCGCCCAGATATTTACCTAATACCCCGGTTTAATTGCTCATTCACTGGAGCACTCCAAATCCCTACCGCTCCTCCAACGAAATTCAGTCGGCACTCCTACCCTGTAATTAAAGATGGCTCATCGACGGAATTAGTGGGTAGTATCGGGCAGAGCTACGGCATAACCCGCTGAGTTTCCAGCTAAAAACGAGGTTCTTACGTGCACCTGCTCGTGCGCGTGAACGTGAACGTACCCGAAAGGGATTGCAGTACTACTGTTGGTTTATTAACCCACCTACCTACCTACCTACATCTCCGCTGACGAACACGAGAGCGGAGAACTCGTCCTCACTAGCGTGGTTTATAAGCTATGGTGAGCACGCGCGAGTTTATGTTTTCGGGTACGTGCACGAGCATGTGCACGTTCACGGCCCGATATCATCAAAAAGCACCCACTAAAAACGTCGAAGAGCGACCCAAGATCCGCTTTCGCAGCAGGGAGGGGTTTTGCCGCGCTTCCCTAGAGAAGAGCAACCTACTAGCTATCTTAGCAGGAAGAGGAGTTTTTATAGCGCTTGCTAAGGCTCAATTGCAGTATGAGTTTCTGGACGTAGCTCGATTGTCGACGACGGAGAAAGAAAGAAGCTCAGCTTCACCTCCGAACGGGATGGTTGGAAGCTTTAAGGGAATGGACTGACTAGTGCAACCCTCGCTTACTATCGATTCCCTTCTCGCTACCTCTTGCGCACTCACCGTGTATTCGAACACAGCGGTAACTGGTGAGGTCCTTACTCGCCCGTTGTTTAGAGCGACAAAGTGCACACGTCCGGTAAGAATATTGAGGTCGTGCACTGAAACAAGACCGAAGGAACTGATGGGGTGAGGGTAGGTCATTTTGCGCACACCCGTAGTTCGTAGCAAGCTGGCTGAAATGGTTGCAAAGTCCGTCGTTGTTTTCAGCTTACCGCCTTGCACTTGGTTCCATGCCCCTGCGTCAATTTGCGGCGAAAAAGGTGTTCGCTTCGTGAGCCTTAAGGTTCCTTGTGCGTAAATTGCTAGATCCTGAGAGAAGGTCATGTTTGACCGAAACGAAGTGGTGCCAAGAAGATTTGATGTTGTATCGAAGCCGACTACTGGATTTGTTTGAACGGTCTGTCCGGAAAGAGAAGTGCCGACGGACGATTGAATAATAACGGGGTAGTTTTTCGTGTCATGCGAAGATACCCGCTCGAATTTCAATACCGCGACGGTGTCACCGTTGCCGACTCTCTGAGCAAAGCGCCCGTATTGTTGTGGTGGCTCGGTTGGTGCCGAGTC
>JBIIHY010000239.1:0-5297 GCA_044235305.1 Bdellovibrionota bacterium | reverse complement strand
GATGGCGCGGTGGTGGTGGAGGTGGTGTCGGATGAACTTGCAAGGGAGCCACCGCGTCCCTGGCGAGCGGCTCGGCCCAGCGAGCGGATGCGGACAGCAAGTTGGCTTTTAACTTGCTGGCGGGCGCTCACGGCCCCCTCGCGTGTGTAGGGCTTAGGTACGAAGTCATTTGCGCCTATCTCAAGCGCTTCAAGGGTTGCTACCGCGCCTGCGGATGTAAATTTGCTAAACATGATTACAGGTGTCTGTGTATCCGTAGCCCGAATGCGGCGAAGTGTTTCAAGGCCGTCCATCTCAGGCATCTCTATATCCAGAGTTATCACGTCTGGTTTGCACTCACTGACGCGTTCAAGCGCGGCTAAGCCTGTGTGGGCTGTGGCACACACTTCGATCTCAGGGTCGGTCTTAAAGCAGTCGGAGATGATCTTACAGATCACCGCTGAATCATCGACTACTAGGACTCGAATCCTCTGCATCATTTGTGTCCGGTCTGCCCAGTGCTACTTTTGAATCCCAAGGATCCTGAGCTTCTCTTCAATATCCTCTTTCGAGAATGGTTTCATGACGTACTCGTTTGCGCCGTTTTGCATGGCCTCCATGACCTTTGTCAGATCACGCTCTCCGGTGACCATCAAAACCGGGGTGTTTAGGTGTTTCGGCTGCGAGCGCAGCCATGCAACGAGCTCAACACCACTCATACCGGGCATTACCCAATCAACGAGCATGACTGTCGGTGTCGGTTTGTCTGAGAGGACACGTACGGCTTCTTCTCCGGATGCAACGGCCGTTACGGAGAAGCCAAGCTCCTGCATGCAGCGGGAGAGGATCTTGGTTGTGAATTTGCAGTCGTCTACTATCAAGGCATCAGTGTCCATCGCGTCCTCCCTCCGAAATTAACCCGAGTGCTTCAGCATCGAGTAAGAGCAGTAGCCCCTGTTCGAGTTCGTATACCCCCGTAATCACCTCTCGTAGTGGCGAGACCAGAGTGCTTGGCTTTGGTTGGCAGCGGTCGGGCTCGAGTGTGATAACATCGCCCACGCTGTCGACGAGAAGGCTCGCGGCGCCGTCTTTGAGTGAGATGATGAGGTTAGTAAGCGTGTGGTCGCCTGCAGCGGGAGCCATGCGAAGCCGCTCCCGCATGCCGATAGCGGTGACTATGTTGCCGCGCAGGTTTATCAACCCGCGAACTTCAGGCGGCGCCAGCGGAACCGGGGTCATCTCCTGGTATTTGAGCACCTCCTGTACGGTCAGCACATTGATTCCGAAGTGGTAGTCACCGCTGGTGAAGGTGACGACTTGTTGAGAATTTCCTACGGTAGCGAGAGTCATAACGGGGCGGCCTCATGTGAAAGTTCAAAGACAGATCGGTTAGTGGGTCTAACGAGGTGATCTACGTCAAGTAGTGCGATCACCCGTCCCTGAACCACACCGTACGACAGGATCCCCGGCTCACCCTCTGATGGTCGTACGGCCGTGAGGTCGATTGACACGTCGAGGATAGAGTGAACCTGAAGGCCAACAGCGTTATCGCCTGTTCCGATAACAACAACGTGTCCGCTGTTCCACGGGGTAGAGCTGCGACCAAGAGCAAGAGCTACATCAACGAGTCGCAGTATACCGCCTCGGTATTTAATAACTGAGCCACTTCCGACGTTCTCAACATCGGTCACCCGGAACTCCTCTAACCGACTTACTTTTGAGAGCGGAATTGCAGCCCTCTCAGAGCTGTTTACGTGGATGATAAGGAGCTGCTCGCGCTCAACAGTTTCTCGCTCTAGTGCACCGATAGAGCCTGTTAGAAGAGCGCCTCTCTCTACCTGCTTCTCTACACGCGCCTCGCGTGCCAGTACAACCGGGTCGAGGATGAGTGCTATCTGTCCATCGCCTAGGATCGTTGCCCCGGCATACGAAGGGATCGATTTGAGTTGCTTTCCAAGCGGCTTTACAACTATCTCCTCCGTATCGTGTACCGTATCAACGACTACTCCAAAGCGGTGATGGTCAACATCGAGAACGATTATGACCTTCTCTGAAGAGTCATCGCGGACAGAGGTCTTAAGGTGCTTGGAGAGGAAAAGTATTGGGAGGAGTTCTCCGCGGAGGCGGTAGAAGGGGAACTCTCCAATCCACGACAGTGGGCCGCCACGAGCTGTGCTCTCAAGCCGCACAAGCTCAGTTATCGCTGATTGTGGCACCGCAAAGCGCTGCGAGCCACTGCTTAGAAGCAGCGCCGGGATGATGGCAAGGGTGAGGGGAATCTTAAGCCGGATGGTGCTTCCATTGCCCGCAGTGCTTGAGATATCCACCTGGCCGCCAATACCTTCCACGCTCGACTTAACTACATCCATCCCAACGCCTCTTCCCGAGAGATTGGTAACGGCATCTGCGGTTGAGAAGCCCGGGGCAAAGATCAAGCGGTTAATCTCGGCAGTGCTCATCGCTGCGGCACGCTCGCGCGAAATGAGCCCTTTCTCAACGGCTCGCGTCTTTATCTTCTCTGTGTTAAGCCCAGCACCGTCATCTGTTATCTCAACGATAACGTATCCGCCCTCATGAGAAGCTTTTAATATGATGCACCCTTCGGGGTCTTTACCGGCAGCAGAACGCTTCTCAGGGGTTTCTATACCGTGGTCAATTGAGTTGCGTACGATGTGCGTTAGCGGGTCTTTAATCGCTTCGATCAGTGTCTTATCGAGTTCGGTCTCTTTTCCGAACATCTCAAGCCGCACCTGTTTCTTGCAGCTCTTGGCAAGGTCACGCACCACACGCGGAAACTTGCTCCATACCGTGTTAATTGGCTGCATGCGGGTCTTCATGACACCTTCTTGAAGCTCGGATGTTACCAAGTTAAGGCGCTGCGTGATGGCGCGAAATGAGGTGTCCTGTACGTTCTTGGTTGCCTGCAAGATCTGATTTCTCGCCAGTACCAGCTCTCCGGCCAGGTTCATTAATTGGTCCAGTATCTCTACGTCAACGCGTAGCGATGATTCGTGCACCTGACCCTTTTGTGTCGACTCTTGGTCGCGCTGTTCACTAGTCTGCGCCTGCGGCTGGGGTGTGTTCGTAGCGGGGGCGGCGCTAACGGAGTGTGCCGCCTGCTCCGGGTGCGGTGTGTTGCTTGGTGCTGAGGGTGAAGCTGGAGCTGCGGCTGCCTTTGTAACGGGTTCTGCTTTCGTCGGTGATGCCGGTGGGGCGGAGCTGGCGGCAGCGAGCGCCTCTTGTTGTGCCAAGATCGCTTCAAACTCGTCGTCAATTGAGAGCGCGGGCGATGTGGCCCCGCCTTCTGGCTTCGCTGCCGCAAGGAGTTGCGCAGCAAGCGCATCGTACGAGGCGCTACCTTCAGAGAGGTTGGTCTCGATCTCAGTAAGAATTGTGCGGATAGCATCACACACTGTGAGAAGAAGGGTGATGATGTGGTCATCAACGCCGCGCTCTCCACTTCGCAGTGCTTGCAGGAGAGTCTCTCCTGCGTGGGTTACAGACTCAAGCTTTACAAGGTCCAGGAACCCGCAAACACCCTTAATCGTGTGCAGCCTTCGAAAGATAGCGTTGAGAACCTCGCTATCAGTCGGATTCGCTTCAAGAATCAGTAGCTCTGCATCGAGGTGGTCTAGGTTCTCTTTGCTCTCTACCAAAAACTCTGTAAGCAGCTCGTTCTGCTCAATTGTCATATATGTACCGCCTCCCTAACCCTACCGGGTATGTGTCGGCTGTATGCCACTAGGTCTTGAGAAAGCGTTCTTGCTTTCTAGCAGGGTGGTCGCGTTTGCGTTGATCGATAGCCCTTAAAAAGAGAGTTAAAACAGCACATTATTTATGACTCTCTTGGCACGCTCGATTTCTTTCGATACCTTGGGGCATGACTGATCTCTCGTTTGAATTTCAGAAATGGGATGCCGACCTCGACTTTATCGTAGAGTGCCTTAGGGAAACGCTCGTTGAGCTCGGGGAGGGGGAGTATGCCCGGCTTGTTCCGTGGTGTGCGAATACCGTTACAGAGGGAGCGGAGTTATCGCCGCGGGCCATTCAGATATATTCGTTGGCCTTTCAACTGCTCAACATGGTTGAGGAGAATACCGGAAACCAATCGAGGCGGCGCGATGATACCCGTGCTGATAGCGCTCACAAAAAGGGGCGCTGGAGGGGAGTGCTTCCTAAGCTTGCAGCGACCCTTTCTCCAGCTGAGATCGCTGAGCAGATGCGGCAGCTCGTTGTAGAGCCAACCCTTACGGCTCATCCAACTGAGTCAAAGCGCGCGACAGTCCTTGAACACTACCGTGGGCTTTACCTGTTGCAGGTGCGTCTTGAGAACCAGATGTTCTCGTCGTCAGAGCGTGAGCTAATTAGGAGCGAGATAAAAGCGAATCTCGAGCGCTTGCTGCGAACCGGAGAGGTGTATCTGCACCGTCCTGACATCTTTTCTGAACTGCGAAATGTAGTGCACTTTCTTGGGAGCGTTTTTCCGGAGGTGATCACCCTGATGGTGAAGCGTTTTGCGCACGCCTGGAAGCGCGAGGGGTTGGGTATCGATACGCTCGGGATTGCGCCTGTATTTTTCGGACTGCGGTTCGGTAGCTGGGTTGGCGGCGACCGTGATGGGCATCCCTTAGTGACATCCTCTGTCACCGAGAAGGCGCTTGGCACTATGCGGCAGGCAGCGCTTGATCTGCAGCGCAAAGAGGTGCAAAAACTTGCAGCTAAACTTAGCCTAAGCTCCAGCTTACAATCTCTTTCAGCGCCATTTGTTGAGCGTCTTGGCGAGTTGCAGAGGGTCATTGGCGAACGCTCGCAGGTCGCCATGGAGCGCAACCCCGATGAGCCGTGGCGTCAGTTTCTGAACTTGGTGGCTATCAGGATTCCAGAGAGTGCCGAGGATGTGCAGGCGTGGCACTACCGGAGTGCAGCTGAACTCGTATCTGATCTGACGATTCTGGGAGAGTCGTTGGCTGCTATCGGGGCGAGTCGTCTCATCACGGAGGATCTACTTCCAGCGCTGCAGATTGCGCACACCTTTGGATTCCACCTTGCGCGCCTCGACGTACGCCAAAATAGCGCCTTTCACGAGCGTGCAATCGGGCAGCTCTTTGATGCTGCCGCAGAGGGCGGTCGGAAGTGGTCAGAGCTATCCCCTGATGAGCGCTCGCAAGCAATTCGACGAGAACTGCGGAGTCCTCGACCGTTCGTCCATCGAAGTCAATCAGTGGGAGCCGAAGGTGATGAGGCTCGAGCGGTGTTTCGCGTGTTAGCTGATCACGTGCGGAAGTTTGGTTCCGAGGGGCTTGGATCAACGATAGTAA